>JAJXTA010000493.1 GCA_021784265.1 bacterium
CAAGATCCTCGCCGCCGTCGAGCGCGAGTTAGTCATCTACGCGCTCAAGGAAACCAAGGGCAACCAGGTCCAAGCCGCCAAACTCCTGGGCATCACCCGCGCCACCCTCCGCAAGCGCATGGAGAAATTCTCCGTCCGGCAACAGCTCTCCTTCGAGTAGGGCGGCGCGGGCTTGTAGCCGCAGGCTTCAGCCTGCGTCGTCGCAACGGCGGTCTTCTTGCCGGAGGTGGCGATGCCGGTTCGCACCGCGGCCCACCGCCATAGGGCCGGTGGCGCGCCGAATCACCCTTCCGCCCCCCCTTTCGTTATCTTCGCCGCCTTTTGTTGGTCCCTGCGATTCCGGGCTCAGCGGTGCAGTCGGAATCCTTTACAGTGTCACGAAGTCCAGTTAACTCTATGCTTACCAGTAAGTTGGAGAGGTGTCCGAGGCGGTTCTGCCGCGAACCGTCGGAGAATCTTACAGGATCCGAACGCCACGGGCCCTTTCGAACCGGGCCGCGATCATCTCAAGTGATTATCCTTGCGATACTTCGGTACTGCGGACACAGGCCGGCCAGCGCTCGGCACATTATCTGCTGCCTACCGGTTATAGGGGTTGCGACCCCGTTGCGTCGTGCAGGAGCTGGGGCGACCCTCCATCAACCGGTCGAGATGAGCCCGGTCACGACGGCGACAGGATCCGCCCTGGTGCTTTATGAAGACCGTCATCCACGTGAAGACCGCTACCCGTGAAAGCGCGCGTCGAGCTCGGCAAACAGGCTTGGTGCGAGTGGTGCTCGCGCTCGGGGTGCTGGGATCGGCGGCCAAAGTCTCCGCCCTGCCCATCAACCTGGGGGCCGCTGGACCCGCGAACTGGGTCGTGTTGGAGACCGGCCACAATGCGCCCAACGCCAATGTGAGCATCGCCAACGCCTCCAGCGCCGGCTATGTCACTGGTAACATCGGCGTGTACAGCACCGGCACCATCTCCGACAGCGGGACGCCGATCAGCGGCAGCGTTTACCTGAGTGCTGGGGCCCACGCCAACTCGAACCTCGGCCCCAATGTGTCGGGTGCCGTGTTGCAGGATGCATCCGCTCAGACGCTGCTTTCGCAAGCCCGTGCCGATGCTGCTGCCGCCGCCGCCGCGGCATCGGCCTTGGCGGGGACTTCCATCGCCGACATCACGACCGGCGGCGTTTTCTCAGGTGCCCCGGGCGTTTACGACTTGAACAAGATTAACCTGAGCGGAGTCACTTTGACGTTGAACGGCACCGCCAGCGATTACTATATCTTCAACATCGCGACCGCGCTCACACTCAGCCACGGTTCCATCGTGCTTAGCGGGGGACTTACGCCGGATAACGTCCTCTTCAACATCACCCGTGTCGGCGGCACCGGTTTGGGTATGAGCGGAGGGCTTGCCACCGAGTCGGTGTTGTACGGCATCGTTTTGGCCAACAACTCGCAGGTCTCAGAGGCACCCGGCTTGGTTGTCGGAGAACTCATCAGCGGCGACAACATTGGCATCGCCTCCGGCGCCCAGGTGCAGGGGATCACCGTGCCCGACGCCGCTTCGTCCGGACTGCTGCTGAGCCTGGCGTGCGGGGTGCTGGCCCTGGCGCGCCCGCACCGGCTCCGGAGTAGCTCGGTTCGAGCCGGCGGCGCGGGCTTGTAGCCGCAGGCTTCAGCCTGCGTGGTCGCAGCGGCGGTCTTCTTGCCGGAGGTGGCGATGCCGGTTCGCACCGCGCCCCGCCGCCATAGGGCCGGTGGCGCGCCGAATCACCCTTCCGCCCCCCCTTCGTTAGCTTGTGTCCGCTCCGCCTTTCCAACCCGAGTCGAGACAGAACCTTCGGTCCCGCCCGCCGCCCCGAGAATCCCCCGCGGGTGCCGCTTATCGGTTTCCGTCGTGGCTCACAGATACCCCTTGGCCTGGGCGTCCGTGGCGGCGGCCTGCGTCAGCTCCCCCAGCGTCGTTGCCGGCGTCAAACCCGGCACGACGATCACCTCGCCATGCCTCACCCACTGCCCCGCCTCTTGCACGCCGTACTCGACCTCGCCGCTTAACGGTTTGATGGTTACCAATTTGATCTCTTTCATAAGGTCATGCGCCTCCGTCACAGCCCGCGGACGACATACCGCGCCCGCACGGTGGTCTTGCCTTGCGTGGTGGCTTGGTTCTTGCGCAGGTAAACCGTCGTCCAGCCCGTCCCGGACTCGCTCGCTTTGGCCGCCGCCTCGACCCAGAGCTTGCCCGGCGTCCCCACTGCCACGGCACTGGCGTACCGCCCCGGCGCTGCGCTCGTCCCCACGTCCAGGGTGGTGGCCGCATCGAAGGCCGTCTCCCGATCCCACTCGAGTTCCACCAGCCCGCAGTTCGCCGGCAGGTCGAGCAGTTTGGTCGTGGCGGCGGTGGCGGAGATGTCCGAGTGTGCGAAGGTCTTCTGAATCGTGAGGGCGCCGCTGGTCAGTTCGAGCAGGTGCGTGATGCCGTTGGTCTGCGCCTCGGCCCAGAGGCGGTTGTTCGAGCGGTCGGGCAGATAGGTCCCCTTGCCTACCCCCAAGTCGAGGTCCAGCAACGCCCCTTGCGGAGTGAGGCTGAACTCCCGCAGATAAAGCGCGTCTCCGGCCGCGCCGGCGAAGGTGGTGTTGCCGGCGGCATCGGCCAGAGACAACTGGGTGTCGGTCGCCCCGGCGATGAGGCTCCCACTGAAGGCCGTCCAGGCGTCACTGACCAGCGCCCCGGACGCCAGCTCGCCGTTGACGCCCGACCCGACCTTGAACCGTTTGGCGGCGCCGTTGCTCCCGGGGCAATAATAACTCAGCGCCAAGGCGTAGGCTTTGCCCAAGGCAAAGACGCCGGTGCGGCCCGCGCGGTGGCCCCCGGTTGAACCATCACTCGTCAAACGGAGCGCGTCGTTTTGGCCCCCGATCCCGTCGATGTTCCCCTCGACCGCCGCCAAGCCGCCCAAGCCCGCCCAAGCGTCGGCCCCCGCGCCGAAGTTGCTCTGATACACCGGCGCCCCGGTGCCCCAGCGGTAGCGCCACGGGATGCCGGTGGCGATCAGCTCCGCCACCTCGCCCACCGTGAGGGCGACGTTGAACACCGCCGCCCGTTGGACCACCAGCAACGCCCCGGTGCTGCCGCTGTTGCCCAGGACCAAGTAACTCGAGGTCACGGCGTCGGTCCACGCGGGCGGGGAGGGCGTGCTGGCGCTCTCGCTGGTGGCGGTCCAGACCGCCCCGTTGACGAACACCGTCACGCCGCTGGCGCCGCGCGTCAGCACGAGGTCAATCACCTTGCCCGCGCAGGTCGAGCGCAGGTTGGTGAGCGTCAACACGCGGTAGTCGGCCGTGGTCGCCCCGTAGAGTCGGACCGCCAGCGCCCCGCTGGTCGAGTAGTAGAGGTTCAACGTGCGCACGGCAAATGGGCTCGCCCCGCTGCTTCCCAACCAGGCCACGTCCGCCGTCCCCGCCGTCGCCGCCCCGGGGACCAGGAAGCGGAGCCAGAGCGAGAAAGCGCCGGTCCCCAGGTTCAGGCAGGCGGCCTTGGCCAGTTGGCCCCCCGGGCTGAGCCCGTCGAACACCAGCCCGCCCTCGAGCGCGGCGTCGCGGCCGGCCCCCCGGCTTTGTTCTTCGACGCCCAGGTTGGCTCGCGCCGCCGCCGCGCTGACTACGTCGGCCAGGTTGTTGGCCTTGAGCATGTCCCCCGTCCCGGCCCCGGCCGGCATCTTGTATGGTACAGTGAGCTGCATATGCAGCTCACTGTACCAT
>JAJXTA010000494.1 GCA_021784265.1 bacterium
GTTGGCCGGGTGATGGCCGAAGTAATAAGTGGCCAAGCTGGAATACTTGTTGGCTTCGCTCACATCGACGGGCACCCACTCGCCCCCCGCGTAGAACTCCGCCCAGCAGTGGTAGCCGTCGATGCCGCCCTCGTTGCGCTCGGAGGGGATGGCGGCGCCGATGGCGAAGCGGGCGGGAATTCCGGCCGCGCGGGCCAGGGCGATGAACAGGGCATGGAAGTCCGAGCAATTGCCGTGCCCGGCGCGGCAGGCATAGACGACATCGCCCCGGCCCCACCCGTCGCCGTATTTGGCGTAGCGGAGCTTCTCGCTGACATAATCGTAGAGGGCCCGGGCCCGCATGAGGTCACTCGATTGACCGCGAGTGATTTCTTGGGCCTGAGCGCGCAGCTCGGGGGTGATGGGCGCCAGCCGGTCCGGCTGGAGGTAGCGGGCGTCCGGGGGCGGCGTGGCGGGGTAGGGGGCCTTCTCTCGGCGGGTGACATGATAGACCAGTTCGATCGTCTGCGGCGTCGCGCTTGGGCCGGTGGCCAACCAGAGCACCTTGTCGCCGTGCGCCGCCTCGGTCAGTTCCCGCCGCGCGGGGGGCGCCTGAAGGCGGGCCAGGGTCACGGTCTGGTACGCGTCGGACTGGGCCAAGGGGAGCCACACTTGGGCGGGATGCGGCAGGGGAGGCAGGGTGACGCGATAAGTGAAATCGAACTCATCCCTGTTGGTGACCACGCCTAAGAGGCGGTTGGTGGCGTCCCGGACGGGGACCTTGTGCCAGGTCTTGTTCCGCCGCTGAGCCCAGGTGTAGAGCGGCTGGCCGTTGATCTTATGTACCGAGGTCGCGGTCACCTTCATCGCCCCAGGGGCCCCTTTCAGGAAGAAATCCACGTCGTACAGCGGCCCGTCCGTCCCCAGCATATCGACGCACGCGAAGCTGACCCCGTGCCCGAGGCTGGCCAGGTACTCGAGATGGACGCGGACAAGCTGAAGCCGGAGATCCTGGCCGCGGAAGCGGACCCGGAAATAGCCGCCGCCGGCCCGGCTTTGGGCGGCGATATTCCGCTGAATCCCCGCGGCGATGTCGGCGATGGTAGGGGGTGGCGAGGGTGATCGCTCGGCGGTCGCAAGCGGGGCGGAAGCGGCGAGGAGTCCGGCCAAGACCCAGGCCCAACCGGCCGCTCCGCCGCCGCGCCGCCAGAGGGGCGCCGACCGGCTCACTTGGGATGCTCGGAGGTGGGATGCTCGCTGCCGGAGGACGAGCTGCCGCCGCCGCTGGCGCACGCGGTCAGGCCGGCGGCCAGGGTCAGCGTCAAAGCCAGGAGAACGGACCATTGCCACACACATCGAGGGATTCTCATAATATGGATCAGATCGCCGCGGAGGCATCCTGGGGCCAGCCCCTCGCCCGCACTGGTCCGGCGGCGGCCCGCGACGCCCGTGGCAGACGCGCTCAGCTTCGTCCATCCGCCCGGGTTTGGCAAGCGCCAGGCGCGTCCGCCCGGCCGACGCCGCGGCTCGCGTCGGTCAGATAACCTGTGTTCAGTAACGGGATCAAAGCGCTTGATGACACCACCGGCGCTCGCTACGGTGGTTGGCGACCCGCGCCGCCGCGGCGGTGGCTCGCGCCCGGGGCCCAGCCGCGGCGGGAGCGGTCCTTATGGCGTATTTGATTTTGGCAATCGGCGTTTCCTACAGCTTGGCCCTGGTCTGGCGGGGTGGGCGGGGGCCGGGCCAAGCGCGCCGCGGGCTGGCGCTGCTGGTGCTGGCGGTGGGCGGCGGCGGGACCTGGGTTTGGCACACCAGCAACGCCCAAGACCGGCGGGAAGCCCGCTACCAGCAGGCGGCCCTGCCGCGTCAGGGCGGGCCGTTCGGTTACGTTTCTTCCGCCCAATGCGCCGCCTGCCACCCGGACGAATACTACAGTTGGCACCGCAGCTTCCACCGGACCATGACGCAGCCGGCACGGCCCGACACGGTGCGCGGTGACTTCCACTCGCCCACCCTCACCGGCGAGGGGTTTACCTGTCGGCTGGCCCGCCGGGGGGAGGAGTTCTGGATCGCTTTGCCGGACCCGGACGCGGCCTTTTTGCCCACGACCGGCCGGCCGGCGGGGGCGCCCGAGGCGGTGTGGCGGCGGGTGGGGATGTTGACGGGGTCGCATCAGATGCAGGTCTATTGGGTGGCGAGCCAGTTCGGGAACTTGGAGACGGTAGTGCCGTTTGCCTACCTCTTTCGCGATCAGCGGTGGGTTCCGCTGAAGGACACTTTCTTGCGTGACCCGCGGCTGCCGCAAAACCTCAACGTGTGGAACGAGGATTGCATCAAGTGCCACAGCACTGCCGGCCAGCCTCGGCCCGATCCGCTGACCCATATCCCGGCGACCCGCGTGGGCGAGCTGGGCATTGCGTGCGAAGCCTGTCACGGCCCGGCCGCCGCCCACGTGGCGGCCAATGCTAATCCTGTGCGGCGGTATCTGCTGCATGGGCGGGGCCGGGGTGATCCGACGATTGTCAATCCCGCTCGCTTGCCGTCGAAGCTGGCCTCGGAGGTCTGCGGGCAATGTCACGGGATCAAGTGGATTCCCACAGCGGAGCATTTTGCCCAGAACGGGTTCAGCTACCGGCCGGGGCAAGAGCTCAATCAGAGCACGCCGATCATCCAACCGACGCGGCTCAGCGCGCAGCCGTGGCTGGCGGAGGGGTTGCGGCGGCATCCGGAGTTCCTCCCCGAGCACTATTGGTCGGACGGCACAGTTCGGGTCTCGGGGCGGGATTACAACGGGTTGATCGATTCCCCCTGCTACCAGCGCGGGGAGTTGTCGTGTTTGTCGTGCCACTCGATGCACCGAAGCGACCCCGTGAACCAGTTGGGCCCGGGCATGGCCGGGAACGGGGCCTGTCTGCAGTGCCACAAGGAACTCACCGCCAAGGTGGCGGCGCACACCCATCACCCCGTGGATTCCAGCGGGAGTCTCTGCTACAATTGCCACATGCCCTACACGACCTACGGCCTGCTCCGAGCCATCCGAGGGCACCGGATCGAGAGCCCGAGCGTCGCGGTCTCGGTCCAAACCGGGCGGCCCAACGGCTGCAACCTCTGCCATTTGGACCGGAGTCTGGGCTGGACGGAGCGGTACTTGACGCGCTGGTATGGCGTGAAACCGACACCGCTCTCGCCCGAGCAAGCCCAAGTCTCGGCGGCGGTGCTCTGGGCGTTGCGGGGCGACGCCGGCCAGCGGGCGTTGATCGCCTGGCACATGGGCTGGACGCCGGCCCGGGAGGCCTCGGGTCAGCAATGGTTGGCGCCCTACCTGGCCCAATTGCTGACCGACCCCTACGCCGCGGTGCGCTACATCGCCGGCCATTCGCTCCAGACCCTGCCCGGCTTCGGCCACTTGGCCTACGATTATCTGGGCACCCCGGAGGAGCAGGTCCAGGCGCGGGACGGGGCGCGGGCGCAGTGGGCCAAGACCGGCGCGGCGGACCGGCACGGAGAGGCGTTACTCCTGGACGCCCAGGGGGGGCTGGAGGCGGAGCGGTTCGCGCGCCTGTTACGTCAACGGGATGACCGGAGCATGGACCTGCAGGAATGAGCGCGCCGCGCCTGAAACCGAAACCGGCGGTCAGCGGGGCTCCCGCCGCGTCCGAGACGGCGGAGAGTTACCTTGTGCGGCGGCACTTGCGCGTCGGCTGGTGGTCGCTGGGGGTGTTTCTGACGTTGGGGATCGTGCTGGAGTCGTTCCACGGCTTTAAGGTCGGGTGG
>JAJXTA010000495.1 GCA_021784265.1 bacterium
CCCCGGCGATGGCCTCCAGGTCCAGCACCGCGCCGGGCGGGGTGAGCTTGAAGCGGTCGAGAAACGCCCGGGTGCTGAGGACGCTCTTGATTTCGCATTGCTTGATGCAGGCGGCCAGCGTCTCGCCGGAGACGGTGTAGTTCAGGTTCACCGGCACCTTGCCCAGCAGCAGCGCGGCGATGTTGGCCAGCGCGCCGCCCACCGACGGAGGGAGGAGGATGCCGACCATTTCCTGCCCCGCCCAGGGGGCGCGCAGCCGCTGCGCCAGGAACACTGCCCCGCCCAAAGCCGCCGCGAAGCTCACCCGCGGCCGCCGGGCGTCCGCCAGCGCCAGCCGCCACGGATGCCGCCGGGCGGTCCGGACAAAGGCGCGATGGAGCGGTTGCATGCGCCGTTTGCGGTGCGCCCAGAGGGCGGCGCCCAGCTCTTGCACCGCCTGGCGCACCTGCACGGGGGTGGCGTCGGCCGGCAGCGCCGCCCCGTAGCTGATGCCGACCGGATAGGGCAGCCGGCGCGGCAGCTTCCACAAAAAGCGCCCGTGCTCGAAACTGAAGATGCTGCCCCACACCCCATCGAGGCTCACCGGGATGATGGGGGCGGCAACCCCTTTCATAATGCGCGTGAATCCGCGCCGAAAGGGGAGCAAATGTCCGATGCGGGTGATTTGGCCCTCGGCGAAGATGCAGACGACGTCGCCGGCCCGGATGGCGTCGCTGGCGCAGCGCAACGACTGGATCATCTCGCGCGGGCGTTGCTCCGCCGAGATGGGGATCACCCCGAGGATCCGGGCGAACGGCTTGATGTGCCGCCGTTCGTAGATCGGGCGGTACATCAGAAAGCGGATCGGGCGATCGGTCGAGGCTTGGAGCAGCAGGCCGTCGATCAACGAGAGGTGGTTGCAGACGAACAACGCCCCCCCTTTCGCCGGGATGTGGTCCCGGCCCGCGACGTGCAGCCGATAGAACGAGTGGGTGAAGCCCCAGAGCACCAACCGCAACAGCGCATCCGGCAGGAGCGCCACCGCGTACACCGCCCCGCCCAGCGTCAGCACCCCGCCGACGGCGAAGATCGCGCGCGGCCCCAGGTGCGCCACCTCGGCCAGGATATAATGCGCGGCGGAGGCGAGGAACACCCCGACAAACGAGAGCAGATTGGCCGTCGCCAGCACGGCCCCCTTGGTTTCCTTGTCCGGGCGGTGTTGCAGCAGGGCGCTGATGGGGACGATGAAAAAACCTCCGGCAAAGCCCAGCAGGGCAAAGCGCAGGAGGGCTTGTTCCAAACCGAGCCCCGCCGCCGCCAGCGCCGTTGAACCCGCCGCCAACCCCACCGCCCCCAGGGGGATGAAACCGTACTCGATCTTGCCGCCCGAGAGATAGCCGGCGGCAAAACTGCCCGCGCCGATCCCAATCGCCAGCGCCGCTTGGAGGTAACCAATCTTCGTTTCGCTGACGTGCAGGACATCCGCCCCGTAGAAGAAGAGGTTCAGCAACAACAGCGCCCCGAGAAAGTTGAAGTAGGTGTTGCCCACGGTCGCGAGGATCAGGGGGCGGTCGCGCCCAATCGCGCGGGTCTGCCGATAGAGTTCCTTCAGGAAGTTGGGCTGGAACCGGCGGGTGGGATCGGCGGCCGGGACCCGAGTGATGCCCAGGCTGGTCAGCAGCCCCACGACCGCCAAGCCCATCAGCAGCACCCCGGACCAACCCTGCCGTCCCCGCCACTGTTCGGCCATGAACGAGGAGGCGACACCACCCAGGATGATGGCCATGAAGGTGCCCAACTCCAGAATTCCGTTGCCCCAGGAGAGCCGGCGCTCGGGGAGCAGCTCTGGCAACAAGCCGTACTTCGAGGGCCCGAAAAAGGCGCTGTGGGTGCCCATCCCAAAGACCGCCACCATCTGCATGGGCAAGTTGTGCCAGACCAGGCCGAGCGTGGCGAAGAACATCACCACGATCTCGAACACCTTCACGCCGATGGTGATGGTCCGTTTGCTGTATCGATCCGCCAGATAACCGCCGGCCATCGAGAAGAGAATAAACGGCAAGGCGAACAACGCCCCCACCAGCTCCCCGGTCTGGTGTTTCTGCGCCTCGGAGAGGTTCGCCGCCACCATCAGGAAGACGACCAGGGTCTTGAGCGCGTTGTCGCTGAAGGCGCCCTGGAACTGGGTGACGATCAGGCTCCAAAAACCGGTCCGCCACGGGGCGTCGGCCGCGCTGGGCGCCAAGGGAGAGGTGGTGTTCATGGGAGGTTGAGCTTGCCTATGCGGTCCGCCCTACCGGCCCACGCCGGCGGCCGACCAGCGGCCACGGCACGCCCAAGCGTGCGGGGGCGTGGGTTTGGGCTGTCACGTCCCCAACCTAACCCGAGGTTGATTCAAGGCGCGAATCGAAAAAAACAGCGGCCCGATTGATCCGCTCAATGCCGAACACGCGGGACTCCGGACTGAGCCGCGAACGTTAGAGAGCGGTCAACCAGCCCCCCCGCGCCCCGTCGGCGCTTGACTCGCCTCCTTACCGTCAACCGCGCCCCGCCGGGTCAACGCGGGGAAGCCGCCGCGGAAGCCAACCCCGAACCGCCGGTCACCCGCCACCGCAAGACCGTCAACGACAGCGGCGGGAAGGTGTAGTCGAAGCGCGGGTGCGCCGCGCGGAAGCGGGAGGTGACCGGCATCACCCGGTCCGGTTCGGCGAAGCTGTTGGCCACATCCGGTTCCCCGGCATGGTGGCGGTCGGTCAACGTCCAGACCTTGAGGCGTTGCCCGCGTCCGCCCCAGGCTGAGAAATCCAGCGGGCGCGTCACCGGCACCAAGCTGTCGTTGATGGCGAAGAGGGTGAGGGTTTTGCCATCGGGGGCGAGGGTCGCGTCGAGGTCCAGCCCGGCGTTGGGCGGGATGCGGGTGGCCAGGCGGAGGGCTTGGTTGCCGGCCAGGGTCGCGTAGAGCTGCTGGGCGTAATAAGTGGGCGTTTTGAAGAGCCGATGGTTGTCGGTCTGGATGATCCCAGAACAGAAGCTGTCGGCCAGGTTCGAGCGGTTGGCGATCTGGACGGTATCACTGTGGCGGTGGAGCAGGTTGTGGTAGCGCGAGCAGGCCAGGGCATTGGCCAGTGTCCAGAGCATCGCCCGCCGCGGCCCCGCGTCGCCCCCGGTGGTATTCCATTCCGTCACCGCGATCTGGATCGGGCGCCCGCGCCCGGCCTGGCGAACCAGCCGGGCCACGGCGCTCAGTTCGCTCTCCATCCCCACCAGGTCCTCGCTGTATTGATGGGGGCACACGTAGTCCAGCCACTCCCCGGCTCCGCGCACCACCCCCGGGGTGGGGAACGAAGACAGCAGATGGATCGTGGGGTCCACCCGCTTCATCGCCCGGCAGAAGGCGGGCAACCCGGCTTCGTACTCGCGCCCGGCCTGTTCGTTGCCCACTTGCCAATAATGAACCCCGTAGGGCGCCGGGTGGCCGTGGCGCGCGCGCCAGCCGCCCATCGGGGTGTTGGTGGCGCCGTTGAAATACTCGACCTCGGCGGCCGCGTCTTGCGGGGTGCGGTGGGTGAACCGGACACAAATGAGCGGCTCGGCGTCCACCGCCCGGCAGAGCTGCACGAACTCCGCCAAGCCCGGTCCGGTGGCCTGCAAGCCGCCCCAGGCCCGGAACGGTTTGCGGTGGTCGGGATCCCCCACGGTATCCTTCCATTCGAACCGGCCCAGGTTGGGGTCGTCGAGCGTGCTGCCGCCGAAGCGAATGATGCCCGGCTTG
>JAJXTA010000496.1 GCA_021784265.1 bacterium
CAAACATCCGCTGGCCGGCGGCCCTCAGCGCCCGCCAACTCGGGTCTGGCGAGGTCCAGTGGCGGCCCAGGTGCCGCGGGTCCGAATCGACGGCATTGTTGAAGAAATTCGCGCCGGCGCCCCACATCACGATGGACGGATGATTGCCGTAATGCCGCATCCATACGGTCGCCCGTGCGAGGGCCCGCTCCGCCCTCTGGTCCCAGACGAGCTTACCGGTGCGGGGCTCGCGGACGTACTTGTTGGCGTCCAGGGCAAAGACGGCGGCCAGATACCCGATCTGGTCACAGCGGTTCAATTCCCTGCTGGTGGCAACGTCGGAGAGGTCGCCCCGAGTATCCACGTTCCAGGTCCCGAACTCGGCAAAGTTGTCCCCGACCTGTGGAAACAGACCTTGGTAAAAGCAGCGTTGGCGCAGGTGAATGACGGTGCCGTTGAGGTAGAACTGCCGGCCGTCCACCCAGAATTCCCGGAAGCCGAACGGTTGGTCATACTCGTCGTCAAGGCCGCCGCCGCTCGCCTGGAGCCGGAGGGTATAGAGGTTCGGCTGCTCCACATCCCATAAGCGCGGGTTGGCCCACGGCCAAGCGACCGTGACTGTCTGGACGCCCTTGGCCTCGACCGCCGCGTCGGCCTTGAAGCTCTTCTCGACGTGGCCCTTTTCGTCCAGCATGTCGGCGACAAAATGCACCTGGCCCGCCTGCTGGACGCCGGTCACTTCCACCTCGAGGGAAACGTTCTTCTTGCGGGTGGAGGTACGGACGAACACGTAGGTAACGTGTGGGCTGGAAGCCCGGCTTTCCAGAAAGACGTCACCCGTCAGTCCTCGGGTGCGAAGCCGGGCGACACTATAGGTCACGTTCAGGAAGGCGTTCTGCCAAAACTGGCCCACCAACTCCGCATCGGCGATGGCCGCCACGAGCACTCGCACCACCGCCGTTTGGCCAGGGCGGACCGCACGGGTGATGTCCACCGTGCCCCACGGCCACGACACGTGGCCACAGTCCTTGCCGTTCACAAAGACCATCGCGTCGGTGGAAACCCGATCGAACCGCAGGCTGATGGCGCGGCCGCGCCACTCGCCCGGGATCGCGACTTGGCGTTCATACCAGGCATGCGCCACCCCGGACCCACGGTAGTTCTCCCACGCTGGACCGGTGCCTCGGGCCAGCAACGCCTCGCCACCGCCACCGCGACGACCCACGCCGCCCCCCGCCCAACTCCCCGGCACTCGGATATAGCCCCAGCCGGCCGCCGGCGGTTCCGAGGCGCCCTCGACGGCCGGAACAAAGCGCCAAATCCCGCTGAGCGCGGCCTCTGTCCGCTTGCCGTTCACGGTCTCGATCTTGAGCTGCTCCCAGTTCAGGGACGTACCAAGAGGCAACACCGCGTCGGTGGGGACCGGCTTGGCTGGTGCTTGAGCCAAACTCACCCGGACGCCGATACCCCCGCAGAGGAGGAGGAGAACCAGCCCCACGCGGGGACTCAGCGACGCCGAACGCTCGATGACCCGCGGGTCCGCCCCCTGCCCCCACCCCGCCGGAGCAGGCGGAAGCGCGTCGTGGTCGGGTCCTTCCCTTGTCATCGTGTTCGGGGACAGTGCCGCCGGGTGACAGCCGGGTCAAATCGCAAAACAGGCCGAAGCCGCCGGCGGCGGACCCAAGGGACCGCAAGTGGCGGGGATCCGTCACCCCGTATCGAAGGCTGGCGGGAACGGAGCGCCGCACGCCGCACGTGAGGCCGCGCCAGAAGTTCGGCCGTACGGGATCGGCTCCCGCCAGCAAACCCCGCGCCTCCTCAGGCCTCCAACTGGGCAGCGAGGCGCTCGCCGAGGCTCTCGGCCTGGGCTGGGGTGCCCAACAGTTCGCCGCGGCGGCAGCCCTTGCGGAACGAAACGCCGCGCAGCCAGAGCTGGTCGCCCCGCATCAGGGCGTAGGCGGCCACCGGGCTTTGGCAGCCGCCCCCCATCGCGCGCAGGAACGCGCGTTCGGCGAGGGCGCAGCGGTAGGTCGTGCGGTCGTTGAGGGCGGCGCAGAGCTCCGTCGCACGCGTGTCGCCCAGCCGGCTCTCCAGGCCGACGATGGCCTGCCCGACGGCGGGGAGCATGACCTCGGGGTCGAGCAAAACGACCAGGACCGACGGTAGGATCGGGGCACCCGCGCCCGCGGCGGTGGCTGGCGGCGCCACCAAGGCGCCCTGGGCGCCGAACGTGTAGCCTAACCGCGCCAGGCCCGCCGCCGCGAGCATCGTGGCATCGATGCCCGCTTGCTCGGCCACCTTGCGCAGCCGCGTCCCCACGTTGCCCCGAATCTCGACGACCCGCAGGTCGGGGCGTTGGGCCAACAACTGTTCCTTGCGCCGGGTGCTGCTGGTGGCGATGGTCGCCCCGGACGGGAGGTCGGCTAACGTCAGGCCCGGCGGAAACCCTCGCCCGGCCCCGCCCTGGCCGGCGGGAAGCTGCGGGCGATAAACCAGGACATCCCGCGGGTCAGCCCGCCGGCCCACGGCCCCCAAGGTGAGCCCGGCGGGCACCTCCGTGGGCAGGTCTTTGAGGCTGTGCACCGCCACGTCCGCTTCCTGGCTCAACAAGGCGGTCTCGAGTTCTTTGGTGAAGAGCCCCTTGGGCAACACCTGGTCGGGCTGGGCCAGCGAAGCACTCTGGAGCTTGTCACCGGTCGTCTTGATGATCTTGACCTCGAAGCGCCACGCCGGAAAGGCGGCGCGGCACTGGGCCAGCACGGCGTGGGTTTGGGCCAGGGCCAACGGGCTGCCGCGCGTCGCCAGGACCACTGGAGCTTGGCTGGCACTCATGAGCCGAACGCAAGCCGCCCGCCGGCGCCGGGGCGGGCGGCGGGCGGTGGGGCCAACAAACCCTTGACCTTCTCCCGGATGATCCCTTCGCACCGGGCAATCTCCTCCTGGCGTTGCCGGAGGGCGTCGGCGGCGATGGCTTGGAGATCGTCGATGTTATAGAGGTACACGTCTTCCAGATCGTTGACCGACGGGTCGATGTCCCGAGGCACGGCGATGTCGATGAGCAACAGCGGGCGGTGATGCCGCAGGCGCATGAGCGGTTCGAGCTTGACCCGGTCCAGGATGCACGTCGGCGCGGAGGTGCTGCTGATGACGATGTCCACCTGGGCGAACTCCCGCGACCAGTCGTCAAACGGCACAGCCTTGCCGCCGAGCTCGGCGGCCAACGCGGCGGCGCGGTCGAAGGACCGATTCGTCACCAGGAGCCGTTTGGCCCCGCGCGAGAGGAGGCTGCGGGCGGTCTTCTCGCTCGTGTCCCCCGCGCCGATCACCAGCACCCCCCGTTCCGCCAGCGAGCTAAAGATGCGCTCGGCCAACTCGACCGCCACCGACCCGACCGAGACGTTGCCCCGTTGGATGTTGGTTTCGGTGCGAATCTGCTTGGCCACGTTGAACGCCCGCTGGAAAGCCTTGTTCAACCGCTTGCCCGTGTGCTGATGCTGGAGCGCCAAATCATAGGCCTTCTTCACTTGCCCCAGGATTTCCGTCTCGCCCAGCACCATCGAGTCCAGGCCGGCCACGACGCGGAACAGGTGCTCGAGGCTCTGCGGCTCGTTGAGGGAATAGAGCTCGCTGTCCAGTGGGCCTTGATAGCCGTGGCATTCGAGCAGAAACCGGCGCAAGGCCCCCAAGGTCGCCGTCGCTTCGTGGTCGGTGGCCACGTAGAGCTCGACCCGGTTGCAGGTGGAGACGATCACCGCCTCCTCGGCGATCCC
>JAJXTA010000497.1 GCA_021784265.1 bacterium
GACGGGGGGCGATTCTCACCGCGGACGGCCAAGTCGTAGCGGAATCGGTCCCGTCGAACGACATCTATCACTACCAGCGCACCTATCCCAATGGCAAGCTCTATGCCGACGTGAGCGGATACGATTCCATCATCTACGGGATGGATGGCATCGAGTCCTACTACAACAGCTATCTGAGCGCCCACACGGCCCCGCCGTCCTCGCTGTCATCGCTCATCAATCCCACCGTCACGACCGACAACGTGATTCTCACGATTAACTCCAAGCTGCAGCAAGTTGTGGCTAAGGCTTTCGGCTCCCTGCGCGGCGCGGCAGTGGCAATAAACCCCTCCACCGGGTCGATCCTTGCGATGTATTCGAACCCCTCCTACAACCCCAACCTCCTCGCCTCGCACTCGGGATCGGTGGAGACTTCGGCGTGGAAGAGGTACCAAGCCGATCCGGCGCAGCCCATGTTGGCCCGGGCGTACCGGCGCAGCTACCCACCGGGCTCCACCTTCAAGGTCGTGACCTCCTCGGCGGTTTACGATCACAACCCTTCGCTGGCCACCAAGAGTTTTCCGTACCTTACCCAGCTCAAGCTGCCCGACACGACCAACTACCTGGCCAACTACGCTCACGAGCTGTGCGGTGGGACCATTCCCACGCTGCTCGCGGTCTCCTGTGACACCGGATTTGGCGCCATAGGACTCGCCCTTGGGGCGAGCTCGTTGGCTTCGGAGGCCCATGCCTTCGGCTTTGGCCAAGTGCCACCGCTGGATCTATACGGCGTTGCGGCCTCGCAGTTCCCTTCGGTCTCCCTGCTTTCCACCCGCCTTCCCGATGTCGCCTACTCCGCCATCGGCCAGTACGACGTCCAGGCAACGCCGCTGCAGATGGCCCTGGTGGTAAGTGCCGTCGCCAACAAAGGTGTGATGATGGCCCCGCACTTGATGAAGGAGATAACCAACCAGCAGGCCCAGGTGGTTAAGACCTACTCGAACCATGTGTGGCGCGTGGCGACCAGTCCCTCTACGGCCGCTCAGGTTACAAAGCTGATGGAGGGCGTCGTAACTCACGGAACCGCGCAGGGGATCGCCTTGCCGGGCGTTACCATTGCCGCAAAGACGGGAACCGCGCAATTGAACTTGACGTCCACTAATCAGGCCAGTCCACAGGGTAACGACAACTGGATGGTCGCGTTCGCTCCGGCGCAGCACCCCACCATCGCGGTTGCGGTGGTGGTTCCTGCGCAGCCCGGCATCAATTCCGCTTCGACGGGCGCGCAGTATGCGGGACCGATAATGAAGGCAATTCTCGCCGCCGCACTCGGTATAGGAAACCAAGGTTAAGGAGCAACGTGGCCCAGCCCTATGGTAGCCGCTACGAGATAGTGGACAAGATCGCGCGTGGCGGCATGGCGGATGTCTACCGCGCCCACGACCTGCTTCTTGACCGCCCGGTCGCCCTAAAGGTGCTCTTTGCCGAACTGAGCACCTCCGAGACATTCGTAGAGCGCTTCCGACGGGAGGCCACCGCAGCGGCCAACCTCGCTCATCCCAACATCGTGTCGGTCTACGACTGGGGCCGTGAGGAGAGCACCTACTTCATCGTCATGGAGCTCATCGACGGTGAGACACTGGGCTCACTGATCCACCGCCGCGGACAGCTGGAATTCGATTACGCGGCCGCCATCGCCGCAGACGTTGCCTCGGCACTCAATTACGCGAATCGTCATGGCGTGGTTCACAGGGATGTCAAGCCCGGCAACGTCCTGATAGCCGAGGATGGGCATGTCAAAGTCACGGACTTCGGAATCGCCCGCGCCCAGACCGCCCACGAGGACCTTACCCAGACCGGGTCGGTTATGGGGACCGCGACTTACATCTCACCCGAGCAGGCCGAAGGGCGCCAGCTGGATGGCCGAAGCGATCTCTACTCCCTGGGCGTGGTCCTGTATGAGATGATCGCCGGGGAACCCCCGTTCACCGGGGATTCGACGGTTTCGGTTGCATTGAAGCAGGTTAAGGAGCAGCCGCCCCGCCTGGCCACGCTTCGACCGGACGTTCCCAAACCCCTCGAGGACATCGTGGCGAAGGCGATGCGCAAAGATCCTGAGGCGCGCTACGACACCGCACAAGATTTCAGGGCAGACCTTCTCCGGTTCATCCAGCGCCGCCCCGTCGAGGCGTCCCGCGAGGGCGCGGGTGCGATGGTCGGTGGCCCGGCCACGGAGGCGATTTCCGGCCTTGCGCTTTCCAGCCAGGCTACCGAGGCCATACCCTCGGAGTTCCGCAACTCCACCGCAACCATACCCAGGGTTCCAGCCGACAAGCAGCGCAAGCGTGACAACCGGGGAACCATCATCGCCATCATCGCTGCGGTGTTGGTGCTTGCCGCCTTCATCGGCATCTTTGCGCTGGTGAGGGGCAACTTCTTCGGCAATTCCACGCCGGCAGTGGCGACCGTGGCCCTGCCCAACGTGGTTGGGAGCAGCGTTTCGCAGGCCGGTAGATCCCTGACCTCGAAAGGCCTTACCTATAAGGTCACTTACAAGAAGTCGTCCACGGTGCCCCAGAACACCGTGATCTCGCAAACCCCCTCGGCGGGCACCTCGGTGAACAAGGGCTCATCGGTGGGCCTCATCGTGAGCTCGGGCCCGGCTCCTGTGACCGTGCCCAATGTCGTCAACCAGACCGTCGGCAACGCCGAGTCCCAACTGGTGCCGCTTGGCTTCTCAGTGGCCACCACCTATGTAAATTCCTCCAAGCCCAACGGTACGGTTACCAAGCAGACCCCTTCGGCAGGCGTCAAGGCTGCGCCGGGGTCCACGGTCACCTTGACCGTTTCCAATGGGCCTGCCACGGTTGCGGTTCCGAACGTGGTCGGACAACCTCTGGCCCAGGCGGCAAATACACTCGGGACTGCCGGCCTGCAGCTCGGCAACGTCAGCTATCAGAGTTCCGACACGGTGCCAAACGGCTCGGTGATCTCGACCAATCCGGTCTCCGGAACGCAGGTTGCGCCTAACACCAGCGTGGACGTGGTGGTCTCCTCTGGATCCGCGACGACGACCACGACCAGCTCGACGACCACGACCACGAGCACCCCACCCCCACCCAGCTAACCGGTACTAGGAGGCTTGGGCTTCAGACACCGGTGGCCGAGACGAAGTTGGCCACCATCTCCTTGCCATGGCTGGTATAGATCGACTCGGGATGGAACTGCACTCCCCAAAGGGGGAAGTCGCGGTGGCAGATGCCCATCACGAGGCCGTCCTCGCTCCGGGCCGTCACCCTGAGCTCCACTGGCAGGCTCGATTCCTCGACGATCAACGAGTGGTAGCGAGTGGCGCGGAAGGGGTTTTCGAGCCCCTCGAACACGCCGGTTCCGTCATGGGAGATCATGGAGGTCTTGCCGTGCATTGGCACCGGCGCCCGGACCACGTTGCCGCCGAAGGCCTCGGCCATGGCCTGGTGTCCCAAACAGACACCCAGCACCGGCGCCCGGCCGGCCATGCGGGAGATGATTTCCACCGAGACCCCGGCATCGGCCGGAACTCCCGGTCCAGGGGATATGACCACTCCGGCGTATCCGTTCTCGGCTTCGGCAGCCCCGAGCTTGTCGTTGCGGATCACGACCGGCTCGGCTCCCATCTCACCCAGGTATTGGACGAGATTGAAGACGAAGGAGTCGTAGTTGTCGATCACCAGGATATGAGGGCGGGTTCGCATAGTCTTTTAGAAGCCTAATCATTGGCGCAGCGC
>JAJXTA010000498.1 GCA_021784265.1 bacterium
CCGCCCGGCTCTGGAACGAGACGGGCGAGTTGATCGAAGTCCAACTCGCCTTCCCGCCCCCCGGCCAAAGCGGCCCCCGCGACGCGGCCCGCGAGGTCTTTCCGGGCTCGCCGCTCACCTTTCGGCTGGCCGAAGCGTTGGGGGCCGGGCCGCTCAGCCTGCAGCGCGCCGCCGTGCGGTTCGGCGAGCAACAGTGCCCGGCGGCGGACGTCGCCGAGCGGGTCTGGCGCGCCCAGCATCCCCCGGTCGCCCACTGGGTCTTGGAGAGCGCCTTCCAAGCCGCGTGGCACTTCTCCCTCCTCGCGCTGGTCCGGTGCGAGCTCCAGGCCACCGACCAACATTGGTTCCTCCACCGCCTCGTCTTGGGGTTGCCCGACGGACGGCGCGACGAGAACCTGGCGCGAGACCTGTCCTTCACCACCGCCCTCCCGACGCCCGCACCGCCGGTCCTCTGGCCGGCGCCCGCCCCGGCCCAATGGGGCGCGGCCATCCACGCCGCCGTGCAAGCCGAGCTGGAGCCGGACTTGGCGGCGATCCGTCAGCGGCAGGAGAACTACTTGCGCCGCGAGCTGGACCGCATCGACAGCTACTTCCAAGGTTACGAGCAGGAGTTGCGCGGCCGCCGCCAGCGGCAGCCCGGCGAGGAGGCCAAGGCAAAGCTCGAACAACGCCTGGCGGCCACCCGCCACGAGCACGAACGCCGCCGCCAAGACCAACTCCAGCGCCACGAAATCCGCGTCGTGACGCACGTGGACGCCCTGGTCTGCCTGGCCGAGCGGGCGTGGTTCGCCAAGTTCAGTTACCTCCGCCACAACCAGCGCACTCAGGGTGAGGGCCGCCTGCTCCCTCGCACCCGCCAGTGGGTGGCGTAAGCGGAACCTGGCACGGACCCACCACGCGACCGGCCAACACCCCACCGCGCTTGGAGCCCACGAGTGCTCACCAACGCTGCGTTGGTCAACCGCGGCGCGCGCCTCCTCGAGCGCAGCCCCGTCTCCCGTTTTCCTCAGGGAGAAGGCGAGGACCCGGGGCCGGTGCGGCCTCGCCTCGCGTGGCATACCACGGCCCAGCAACGGCGAGCCACCCCGGAGCGCTCACAACCTCGCCGTCGGTCTTAATGTCCAAAGACCTGGGCGGCGGCAGTGGGATCGATGTCTTTGAGCGCCTTGAACACCTCATAATAGTAGCGCCAGCTCGTGGCGGAGCAGGCCGCCACTAACGCTGGCTCGGCCGGTTTGGCTCCCGCCCCCATCTCGGCCAAGACCAGGGCGGCCACGACGTGAAGCTGGTCATCCTTGGCCCGGAGACCGGCCTCGAGCACCGGTAAGCAGGCATCGGCATCATGGTCAATCCGCCAGAGAGCACGCGCCGCCAGCACAGATAACCACCCGGCAGGACCACGAGCCGCCTCGTCCAACGCGGCGCGCGCGCCGTGGGCGTCGGGTCCGATGTCCCCAAGAAGCCAAGCAGCGGCCAGGGTGGGCGGGAAGCCCTGGATACCGAGGGAACGGCTGAGCGAAAACCGCACCGTGAACACTGCGGCGCCCCCGTTCGGATGACCTCCCCGGAGCTCAGCGGCCAAGGCCGGCACGGCCTCTCCCGGCTTGCCCCGTATTCGGGCGCTGGCCATGGCGCTGAGCACCCGGAGGGTCGGGTCTGGGTCACGCTGGAGCCGAGCTAAGAGCGGCAAGGCCTGGCTGGCCTGGGGACCGATGTTCATCAGAGCCTGCAGGACGCTGGCACCGAGTAGATTCCTGTCCGGCCCCTCGAGGATCGCCAGCAGTTCAGGCACAGCCGGGGCGGCCGCCGGCCCGATCCCCTCGAGGCCCACGAGGGCGTTGGCGCGCGTCCCGGGGTCCTTCAACCACGCGACCAAGCCGGGTACCGCCGGCGCCGCCGCCGGGCCAAAAGCGTCGAGTGCCAAGCAGGCGTTCAGACCCATGTCGGAGCCAGGCTGTGCGAGGGCATGGACGATCAGCGGCAAGGCCGCCTTGGCTCTCGGACCAAAATCCCGCAAGGCCAGCACATCCGCCGGCCGGTGCCAGGTGCGGAGTGCCTCCAGTTCAACGGCCAGGGCGGCGTCCGAGTCCGACCCGACGCTACCCAAGGCTGCCAACGCGAAGGAGTCGAAGTTGAGGCCGCGTGGATCACGAACCATCTCGATCAGGTCGGGGACAGCCTTGACGGCAGCCGGCCCCAACTTCCGGAGGGTAAGGAGCAGATTAAAGCGCCGGGTCTGGGCGTCCACCGCTCCGGAGGCCCACCACCGGAGGCGGACCCGGACCGGGAGGCACCGCCAGAGGGCAAGTTCCGCGTGGAGCAGGACCGAATCCCGAGCGCGGAGCCCCCGAAGGATATAAGGCAAGGCGCGCCCCGGCGGGATGCCCACGCAGCGGTGGTCCTGCCCGAGTTCAAGCCAACGGGTTATCGGCGCCCCGTCCACGATCGGTTCGGGCCGGAGCAGTCCTCCCGCCGCCACCCATACCATCGTCAGGGCGCCCATGACCAGCAGGAGTGCCACGCCACTACCCACCCAGACCAGCGTCACTTTGGACCCGCGTATTCTCATGCTGGATCAACCCACACGTAGTCCGCTCCCCTCGTCTGGTCAAGATGGATTTCTTCACCCGATGGACCCGGGGCGAACTCTGCCGGCCGGCCATTGGTTGAGCGCTGGCGCGTCAGGCGCTTTCCGCTTTGCGGATTCGCCTTGCCGCGAAGCGTGGGGATTCGACCAGCCTGGGGCGACGCCCCAGGTCGTCGCGACGCAACGACGATGAGCGCCAACGGCGCGATCCCTTCGGGCCGCGCCTGGCGGTGTGCCGTGGCGGAGGTTGTTGGGGCGCGGTCAGGGGACGGGCTTTCAGCCCTTGCGGTGTTCGTGTTCGGTTGCCTGGGGCGGTGCCCCAGGTTGGTTTGCGAGCGCGCCGTTGGCGCTGGCACGCGGGAGTTACAGGTGCCCCGACGGCAGACACGGCAACCGCAGGTCGCGCGTCTGCCGGAAGGGTTGGAGTTGGCTAGGACGAGGGTGACACGCCCCACCCGGGGCGCACGGTCGCGGTCCGACCGTCGCCGCTGCCCACGTCACCAACCCGAGGTGCTGGTCCCGGAATCGCTGGAGAAGCCGGAGGAACTGGCCCCCGAATCCGAGCCGCCCCAGGACGAGCCGCCGCCCCCGCCCGACGAGTCTCCGCCACCCCAGGAACCGCCTCCACCTGAGGAGGGACCCCAGCCGCCCCACCCGCCGCCTGAGCCGCGGCCGGACTGATTGGCCAACGCCTCAAAGACCATTCCCGCCACGAAGCCGCCCCACCCGCCCCCGCCCCCGCCGCCGCCCCAGCCGGGGGCGCAGCTCCGGCGCCGGGCCATCTCCTGGGCGGCGCGCCATCGGCGCTCCTGCTCGAGCCGCGCGGCGGCGGCGCTACGCCGGCGTTGGACTTCGGCTTCGGCGGTTTGCACCGCGGTGTCGGCGGCCCGCCGGGCGCTGGCGGCGAGTTGGCTGGCTTGGTCGTATTGCCCCTGTTGCAACAGCCCGCGCGCCTGAGTCAAAAGGTCCGACCCGGGCGAACCAAAGATCTGCACCGCATACTCCCCGGTCCAAGCGCCGGCCCGGCGGCCGGCGGCGGCGGCTTCGGTCAGGCTCGTCAGGGCTTGCTGCGCCTTCTGCAACTCACCGCGCAGGGTGGCGGCATGGCCGGCCGCCAAGCCGGCAATCCGGTCGGCCTCGGCATCCAGGGCATGCC
>JAJXTA010000499.1 GCA_021784265.1 bacterium
TATGTCGTGTTGGAGTCGGATCGCGGCTTGGTGCTGCTCGATCAGCACGCCGCCCACGAGCGGGTCCTGTTCGAGCAGATGCTCAACCGCCTGGACCACGGCCAAGCCCCGTGCCAGCGGCTGTTGCTGCCTCAAACCGTCGAGTTGGCCCCACGCGACGCCCAATTCCTCCGCGAACACCTGCCTCACCTCACCCGGCTGGGCATTAGCCTGAGCGAATTCGGCGAACGGACATTTCTGCTGGACGGCCTGCCCCCTTTCATCAAAGCGCCCGACGCCCGGCGGTTTGTCCTGGAACTGGTCGATGGGCTGAAGGCCACGGGCCAGGAGATCAACTCGATGCGGTTGGGCGAGCAGGTCATCGCCAAAACGGTCTGCCGCCATGCCGTCAAGGCCAACGACCCGCTGGCCGGCCCGGAGCTTGAACACCTGCTCGAGGACCTCCGCCGCTGCGCCATGCCCTACACCTGCCCGCACGGTCGCCCCACCCTCCTCGAGGTGAACTTCCGGGAGCTGGAAAAGAAATTTGGCCGGACCCAGGGTTGAGGGGTGGGTTTCGCGCGGATCGTGACGGGGCATTGGTGTGGTTGTAAGCTGTTGCCGTCAAGATGGTTGTGATTGCATTCCTCCGGGGAGACGCTCTGGGTTAAACTTATTAAACGATTAAGGGTGGTTAATACTTTGCGCCCCCGCTTGACTTCCCCGCCCCAAAATGGTTTCTTCTCCTCGCGGATTACGCCAGAAACGATTTCGGGCATAATCGAATTGTTCTTTGATTGCCCAACAGATTTCGATCTTGGCTATGTACCGGCTGGGATCGAATTGTCCCCGTAATCCCTCAGTTGTACTCTGAACATTCCCCGGGTTCTGGAGCCATCCCCTGGCTCGGAACCCGGTTCTTTTTTGTACCCGGCGCGCCGCGCTCTTCTCCCGCACCCCGGCTGACACCATCCGCCCGACCGCCCCTCGCACCCGGCGGACGCGTGAACCCGCCCGGCGACACCAGGCGCTGCGACCGCCTTCACGGACCCTGGCTATAGGTACGGATCCACTGCGTCGCGACGCTTTTCCACACCCAGAAGCCCTCCGCCAACTCGGGAGTCGGGGCCCAGTCGCCCACCCAACCGGTCGTGTCTCCAATGTAAACCTGGAAGCCCCCTTGGCTGGGGTCCCACCGGACAACGATGTCTCCTTCTTTTAGTGGGAACTGGAGGTCGGTGTCCAAGCGGCCGGCTTGCGGCAGGGGCGAGCCGACCATCGCCCAGGCATGCGGGAGCGTCAGCGCGGTCGGGCTGGGGGGCGCCTGCCCCTGGACGGTCACCAGGAAGGCGTCGGCCGCCCAGTTCAGAACCATGTAGCCCTGACCCGGCGTGAGGGGTTGATCCGGAAAATCCCATTGGTTGATCTGGAAGCTGTTGATGAAGAATTGGTTGCTGGCGAAATCGAAGGCATAGAGTGTGGTTCCGTCCGGCAAGCTGGGAAGCAAGGCGGCGATGGTCTGATTGGTGGCAACAATCGGGAAGCTGATCATGCTCACGCCCGAGGGGATAAGCACCCGCACGAAGCCGGGCAGGCCCCGCGACACCACTTGGCCGGTGGCGGCGTCTTTGGCGCGATAGAAGCCGGCGCTCAAGTTGGTCGCGGCGGGATCGAGCAGGTCCAGAGCCGTCCCGCTGTTGGTGAGGGTGCCCAGCGCGACCCACGTGAGCAGGTTGGACGAGACCTCGATCAGATAGCGGCCCTCGGGGACGGGCGTCACGTCGAGATGGACGGTCCGGGCGGCCCCACTGACGGGGACGGGCGGCTTGACCTCGACCGTGGCGGGCGCACTCACGAGGGTATTGCTGCTCGTGGTGAGGATGGCCCGATAGAGCCCGGCATTATCGAACTGGGCGGTGAACGTCAACGCGAGCCCACTGGCTTGCGGGAGGTCCTGCCACTCGTTGGTAGCGACCTGGTGCTGCCAGGAGACGCTGGCGGGCGTGTAGGGCAGGTCCACCTGCAGGAAGGCCGGGCGGCCGGGGATTACGGTCTGCGTCTCGGGGGTGAGCGTGACCACCGGCGGGGGCGCGTTGGTGAGGGGAGTTGGGTAGCCGGGAACGATCAGCGCCGGCGCAACCTGGAAGCTCGGCAGTCCCACGAGGTACACGGGCGGTTCCCCGACTCCGCCCGCGGCGACGGTCACCACCGGGGAGGCGCCGGTGCGGCCTCCGGCCATGAAGGCGGTGTCATAACTGGTCCCATCGGTGGTCCGCCAGACGCGGAGTTGGGCATCCACCAGACCGTCCGGGGGCACGTTGGTGAGCGTGATAACCAGGTTGGTGCCGGTGGCGAGGTAGCCCGCCCCCGCGCCACTCCGGAAACCGACGACGGGGCCGACCGGCAGCAACGCGCCCTGGGTGGGAGCAGCGTAGAGCTGGGCGCGATACAACCCTCCGGCCAGCCGGGTGTGGCCATCCGCGTCGAACACCGGGGCGTCGAGGCCAACGGCAGGGAGCTCATTGCAGAGGAAGACTTGACCGCCCCCGGTCAACACCAGGAGCCGGAGGACCGCCGGGGCGCTCACCACCGCCCCTTCGGCGTTGCTGAGGCGTACGGTGTACTGGCCGACGTCGGAGGGTTGCACACGGGCGATGACATAGGTGGCGTTGGTGGCGCCGGGAATATCGGTCCCATTGAACTGCCACTGGTACCCGAGCGGCGACGGGCTGATGACTCTGACCGTCAACGTGGCCGGGCGATTAACGAGGACCGACACGTTGGCCGGTTGTTGAGCGATCACCGGAAGACGACCCAGCCCGAAGCTGGGTAACCCCACCAACGGGGCGGGCAGGTTGTTGGTTGCCCCGGACCCGCCGGTGGTGAGGGCCAGAATCGCCGAAGCCCCGACTTTGCCGCCCGCCGCCAGCGCCTGCTCGTAGGTGTCACCTTTGGCCACCTCCCACACTCGGATTTGGACGAAGGCCTGCCCGCCCGGGGCGACGCCGGGAATCACCAGCCACGGCTGGGGCGTGGGGTCCCAGTAGCCGGCATTGGCACCGGTAAGAAACGGGACCGGCGTGCCGAGGGGCACGAGGTCGTTGGTCGTGGCGCCGGCGTAGAGTTGGGCCACGTAGGCCGGGCCAGCCAGCCTAGTGACCCCATCGATGTCAAACACGGGGGCATCCAGAGCCGCGCCGGGGACACGGTTGCTGAAGCGCACCGTGGCCCCCGCCGGCGGCGGGCTCACTGTCACGACGGCGTTGGCGCTCAGGACGGAGCCCGCGCTGTTGGCGACCAAGACTTGGTAGCTCCCGGCTTGGCTGAGGGTCAGGCTGGGCAGGTCCAGCGTCGAGTTCGTGGCGCTTGGCAACACCGCTCCAGCACGTTGCCACTGATAGGTCAGTGGGCTGACGCTGCTCGCCGCCACCGCCAAAACCAAGTTCTCTCCCACGAGGTATGGCCCCCCTTGTGGCTGCGCGGTGATCACGGGCCGTTGTGCCAACTGGAAGCTCTTCAGGCCGACCAGGCTGGGCGGGAAGGAAGGCGGGTCTCCCGCCCCACCGGTGATCACGGTCAGGACGGCGGAAACCCCATACTTCCCCCCGGCCTGGCTGGCGACCTCGAAAGAGTCTCCATAAGCCACTTCCCAGACCTTTACCTGCACATAAGCCGGGACCCCGGGTGGGACATTGGGCAGTGCCTCTGCCGCCTCGCTGCCGCCCTCCCAATACCCCGCCAACACGCCCGCATGGA
>JAJXTA010000500.1 GCA_021784265.1 bacterium
CGTGCAGGAACCGACGTAAGCGCGGTCCAGGTGGACGTGGGCAAGCTCCTTGGCCAGTTTGCGTTGGCCCGGGTTGGGATGGCAGGCGACCGTGGGCTCCAGCGTGGCCAAGTCCAAGGTCAGGTCAGAGACAAACGTCTCGTCCCGGTCCCGCTCGACCGGCGCGTACGTGGACCGCGTGCCGTTGAGCCGAGTGCGGTGATCCACATACTCCTGCGTTTTGGCGTCGAATTCGAAGATGCCGTTCTTGCCTCCGGCCTCGATGGCCATGTTGGCGATGGTCATCCGGTCGTCGAGCGAGAGGCCCGCGGCGCCCGGGCCGTCGAACTGCATGGCGCGGTAGGTGGCCCCGTCGAACCCGATCTCGCCAATCAGGTGCAGGATGATGTCTTTGGCCATGACCGCCGGCCCCAGGCGCCCCTCGAGCCGGAAATGCATGGTCTCCGGCACTTTGAGCAACAACTTGCCGGTGCCCATCACGAAGCCGGCGTCGGTGTTGCCAATCCCGGTGGCAAATTGGTTGAAGGCCCCCGCCATGCAGGTGTGCGAGTCGGTGCCGAAGAGGACTTCCCCCGGGCGGGTGTGGCCCTTTTGGGGCAAGGCGGTGTGGCAGACCCCGGCGTATTGCTTGCCGTACTGGCGCTGGAGCGGCCCGCGCGCGCGATCAAAGACCCAGCGCCCGTTGGGGTCGTCGATCACGTCGTAGAAGTAGGTGATGCCCTGTTCCCGGACAAATTCGCGCAGGATATCCACGTTGCGGTTGGACAACGAGTCGGCGGTGAAGATGTAGTGGTCGGGCATGATCACCACCCGGTCACGGTCCCACACCCGCGCCTGGGCCCCAAACTCGCGTTTGAACACGCCAATGGTCCCGGGTCCGCACACGTCGTGGGTCATGAGCACGTCGGCCTTCACCCAAACGTTCTCGCCCGCCTGGACACGGCTCTTGCCGGCCGCCCGCGCCAGAATCTTCTCCGTTAATGTCATAATCGCAGGGAAGAGACTACCCCACCGGTCCGCCCGGCGCAACTCAAAGGCCCGCCGAGGTCGACGCAAGCCCGGGCGGGCCGGCGAGCGCGCTTGGGCGTACAGGTCGTGGAGGTTGCTGGCCCGCTTCCTCGATCCGTGGCCTCCGCAGTTTTTGGGATCAACCGTACTTCCGGGTGAGGCGGGCCCGGTCGTAGGCGAGACGCTGGGCGGAGTTCATTCGGGCAAAATCGGGCGAGCCGTCCGGCCGCAGCGGCCAGGAGGTGGGGGCGCCGGAGGCGGCAGCGGGTGCGGCTTCAGGCTTCGAGGCCGCTGCCGGCCGGGCGCCGGGCGTGTTCGCGGGCGCCGGGTTCGCGCCCAGGCTGATGGTGGTCCGGCCCGCGCCGCCGTAGCTGACCGCCGGATCCGTCAGTTGGAGGTCTTTCTCCAGTGGCAGCTTGGGCGGGATCCCCCGGGCCTGGAGCACCCCGTGGTAGGCGCGCACGGCTTCCTCCGGGCCCACCCGCCCGTCGGTGATGAGCCGGAGCATCTCGATGAAGGCCAGTTGGTGCTCGGCGTGGTTGATCTTGCGGCCAAACAGCGCCACGCGCGCCCCGTACTTCTGGGCGTCGTGGATCAGCCGGAACGCATCATAGGTGGTGCCGGCCCCACCGCCCAGAACCCCGACCACCAGATTAGGATCATACTGCGCCAGCTCTTCCATCAGGCGCGGGCCATGATAGACGATCTTGAGGAACAACGGGCGGCCGGCCTCCGTCACCCCCGCCAGGCTCCGCAGGATGTTGTCGTTGACGAACTCACCGAGCTTCTCCGGGGCGACCCCGCTGGCCACGTTGGGATCAAAGACCTCGAGGAAGTAACGGAAGCGCTTTTGCTCGGCCTCGAGGCGGAATTCTTTGAAGGCTTGCAGGGTGGCGAGGTCCTGCTCGAGGTCGTTCACGAAGGTGATCGAGTAGAGACCGAGGTTCGCTCCGGGCAGCTCACCCCCATCCCGCTCGCACGCCGCCAGGCCGCACTGGATATGGTCGATCGTGGCGGTGCGGAAGGGCCGGGCGGGCGCGGTGACGTAACGGCCATGCCGCACGACCCAGATGTCGGTGGTGTCGTTGGCGCGAACGGCGGGTGTCACCGGCGAGCCGCGGAACAGCCCCTCTTTGATCGTCAGGTGCTCATTCACGCTGGCGGACATCAACATGATGTCCACCACCCCCTGCCGCACCACCTCCCGGATGATATCAGTGAACTCGGGCAGATTGCGGCAGCCGAACTCCTCGCGCGTCCAGACTTCGGGCGAGAACTTGGCCGCCCGGGCGCCTCGGCTCGAGAGATAGGCGCGCGGTCCGGTGGCCTTCACCCCGTACGCCATATCCGCGTCCTTGGCGTCCGCGATGAGGAAGGCGCGGGAGGCGGGGTTAGCCTTGATTTCGGCCAGCTTGGCGTCCAGGGACTTGCTCATGGCGCACGGCCAGTGGGCGGCGGGCTTCAGGTTTTAACTTTGCTCAGGGTCTCCTGGAGGGCTTTGGCGGAGGTTTGCAGGCCCAGCCGCTCTTTGGGCCAGAGGTTGATCTCCATCTGGTCCATCACCCCGCCCCGGCCCACCACGGAGGGCAGGCTCAGGCAGACCCCGCGGACACCATAGGCCCCTTGCTGCATCGAGGAGACGGGCAAGAGCCGTTGCTGATTGAGGGCGAGGCTCTGAATCACCTCGCGGATGGCAATCGCCACCGCCCACCCCGCCCCCCCTTTCTTTTTGATGACCTCCGCTCCACTGCCCTTGGTGCGCTCGAAAACGGCGTTCTGCATCCCGGGGGTGCAAGCGGGCAGGCCAGCCAGCGGCAGCCCGTTCACACTGGCCGAGGACCAGATCGGCACCATCGAATCGCCGTGCTCGCCCAAGATCAGGGCCTTGACCTGGGTGGGCGCCAGCTTCAGCTCCGCGGCGATGAAGGAAGAGAAGCGCGCGGTGTCGAGCATCGTCCCCAGACCCAACACCTGCCGCCACGGCAAGCCTAACCGTTGGACGGCCAGTTGCGTGAGGATGTCCACCGGATTAGAAACCACCAGCACCAAGGCGTCCTGCCGCAGGCCCGCACCTTTGATCCCATCCAGGATTTGGAGGAACAAACTGACGTTGCGGTTGATTAAATCCAGGCGCGACTCGTCGGGCTTGCGCCGCAAGCCCGCGGTGATCAGGAAGAGGCAACTGTCGGCCGCGCGGGCGTAATCGCCGGCGTAAATCCGCTGATCCGCCGTCAGGGCGCTGCCGTGGAGCAGGTCCAGCGCCTCGCCCTCGGCCGCGGCTTGGTTGGCATCGAGCAACTGGATGTCTGAGATCACCCCACCGCACTGCAGGGCAAACGCCGCACAGGCCCCCACGCGACCTCCCCCACCGATAATGGTTACTTTCATAAGCGCTCCGAAAACGGTTGGCGAGGACCCGATCAGTGATTGCCGCCCAGCTTCTCCATCAACAGGTCGGTGACGGTTTGCACCACCTGTTCGGCCTCCGGATCCGCCGCCGGCGGCGGCGCGCCGTCGGTCGGCAACCTGCAGGTCACGCCGGGACGCCACTCGCTGTTGTCACACAACTCACATTCCTTGAGCCCGATGCGGCGGTCCGGAATGCCGAGGGTCTGCTTGATGTTCAGCAGATCGCGAAGCTGCTCGGGCGAGAACTTCTTCAACTCGGTGCCCAGTTGCGCGGCCACCACGACGGTGCGGCAATAGGCCTCGAGAATCTCCATC
>JAJXTA010000501.1 GCA_021784265.1 bacterium
CGGGAGAACCGCCGGCCCGAAGCGGTATGAAACCTAATTAAGGGACCGGCCAGTTAGACCAAAGACAATAGACATTTAAACTGGATGGGAAGCAAACGCAACAACTATTTTTGGGCGGCGGCGCCCAGGCGCCCGGCGCCCCCGTGGCTGCGGCGGCGCCCCCCCCGCCCCCCGCCTACTCCGCGACCGCCAGCTCCAATGTCTCCTCCCGCCGTTGCAGGCGATCTTCCTCGGGTTCGACCGGAGTGACCTCGCTGGCGGCCACCAGCGGCGCCGGGGCGTGGTCCAGGGTCCCCTGCCCCGCGGCGTGGAACTTGACACTCACGATCTTGCTCACGCCCCGCTCCTGCATCGTGATGCCGTAGAGGACATCCGCCATCCCAATGGTCCGCTTGTTATGGGTAATGATGATGAATTGGGAATGGGCGAGAAACCGCTGGAGGATCCGCACGAACCGATTGATGTTCGATTCGTCCAGCGGCGCGTCCAATTCATCCAGCAGACAGAACGGGCTGGGCTTGACCAGGTAAATGGCGAAGAGGAGGGCGACCGCCGTCATGGTCTGTTCCCCGCCGGAGAGGAGCGAGATGCTCTGCAGTTGCTTGCCCGGCGGACGGGCCACGATCTCGATGCCGCTCTCCAGCACGTCGCCAGCCTCGGCCAGGCGCAAATCCGCGGTGCCGCCGCCGAAAATCTCGGCGAAGAGCGCGCGGAAATTGTCGCGGATTTTGGCAAACGTGTCGTTGAACATGTCGCGGGTCTGGGCATTGACGCGGTTGATGACGTCGATCAACTGCTCTTTGGCCTTGATCAGATCCTCGTGCTGGGTCGAGAGGAATTGGTGGCGCTGTTCCGTCTCCTCGTATTCCTCGATGGCCACGAGGTTCACGGGGCCCATTTCCTCGATCCGCTTCTGGAGGACCTCCACCTGTTCGGCCACCGTGGCCCAATCCGTCGAGACGCCCGCCGCGGCCATTTCTTCGGGGGTCAGCGTCACCACCTTGGGCGGCCCCTCGGCCGCCAGGGTGATGGTAATGCATTCGCCCTGCACCTCGTCGAGACGGACCTGGTACTTTTGCTGGATGCGCTCGCGGAGGTTTTGGAGGGTCATCTGCTTCTGGGCCAGCTCGACTTCGAGGGCGGTGCGTTGGTCCTGGAGGGCGCCAAGGTCCCGGCGCCGCTGGCGCAACGCCTCCTCCCGGCGGCCGACCTCGTCGGCCTGGGTCGCCCGCTGGCTCAACAGCTCCGTCGCCCGCTGGCTCTCCTGTTCGCGCTCGTGCTGCAAGGCGGCCATCCGCCCGCGCGACTCCTCGATCTCGGCCCCCGCTTGGCCGTGCCGGCGGAGGAAGGCCTGGATCTCCTGCCGCCGTTGCTCGATGAGTTGGCCCAGCTCCCGGCGCCGTTCCTCCAGGGGCCGCTGCTGCTGCCGGAGCGCCGCACAGAGTTGCTCCTCGGTGGCCAAGGCCACCTTGGCCTCGGTGAGGGCGGCGTTGGCTTGCTCCCGCTGCTGGCGCCCCCCCTCCAGGGCCGTCGTCGTGGCCGCGACCTCCTGCTGCAACGCCGCTTCCTTGTTCTGCCACTCGCCCGCTTGGCCCGCCAACTCCGCCCGGCGCGCCTCGCCTTCGCGTTGTTGCTCGGCCAAGCTCTGGATCTCGTACACCACCGTGTCGATCTTCTGGTGGAGCACGCGGCGGGCGCTTTGGAGGGCGTTGAACTCGCCCTGCCGGGTGGCCAGCGCCACCTCCTGCGTGCGCAGCTCGGTTTGCGCCTGTTGCAGCCCGGCCTGCAACGCCGTTTGCTCGCTCTGGAGCGCTCCCCGCTCCCGGCTCCGTTCGTTGATTGCCGCCCCCACACTCTCCAAGCCCGCCCGCAGCTCAGCGATCTGGTTCTTCCGCCCGAGAATCGAGGAGGGGCCGTGCCCGGAGCCGTTCGTCGCTCCACCCGTAAAGATCCCGTGGCGGCTGAGCAGTTCGCCGTTTCGGGTGACAAAATCGACCTCGCCATTCCCTTGGTGCCACGCCGCGGTGGCGGCCGCGAGATCGGGGACAATCACGGTGCGCCCCAGGAGCCGGCGCAACAGCGGTTGCACGGCCGGCGCCGCCGCCACCACCCCCAGCGCGGCGACCGTGTCAGGCGCGGTCGCCATCGCCCCAATTGGGTCCGCCGCCGCAGCCTGAAGTAGGGGACCAGCCTCTGTCCCGTTGCCTCCGTTCCCGCGGGCGCCATCACCGTTGCCGTTGGCGCCCTGATCCTCCCCGTGGGTGGGTCGGCCGTGGGCCAGCAGTGCCAGCGAGGCAATGCTCGCCCGCCCTTGTCTGCTGTTCGTCAGGTCCCCGAGAATCCGCCGCGCCGATTCCGGCTGCTCGGTCAGCACCAACTGCAGATGGTGGCCGAGCGCGGCCTCGACCGCCACCGTATAACCGTCTGGCACCCGAATGCGATCGGTGAGGCTCCCCAGGACATCCTGGGCATTGCGCAACGCGGCGAGCGCCCCGGCGCCGAAGCCTTCGTGGCTCGCCTCCAGTTGCTCCAGCACGGTGAGGCGGGAGCGGCTCTCGGCTTGTTGGCGCTGCAAGCCCTCGAGCACCCGCGCCGCCTGATCCAACTCGGTCTGCACTTGCCGAAGCCGCTGTTGGCGCTCCTCAACCCCCAGGCGCCGGGTTTGCACATCCTGCTTCTCCGCCTCCGCCTCGCGGGCGAAGGCCTCCAGCCGCGCCTCGAGCTGCACCCGTTCCTCCTCCAACTGAACCTTCTCGGCGGAGAGCTTCTCGAGCCGGATCGTGTTCCCTTGTTTCTGCAAATCCAAGGCCGTCAGGGCATTGCGTGCGCGGCTGAGCTGCTGGGCGGCGGCAAAGAGTTCCGCCTGCCCCCGCCGCAGGGTTTCCTGGTGCTGCCGCAACCGCGCCTCCGCCTCCGCCAAGGCCACATGGCGGGCCTCCAACTCCTCTCGCTTCTGCTCCAGGGCCGCCGCCGAGAGCGCGAGCCGCTCCGTCACTCCCGCCAGCTCGCCCTCGGCCGCCGTCCGTCGTTCTTCGGCCTGGGCGATGTCGGCCAGGGCTTGGGCGTTTTGGGCCTCCAGCTCCCGCACCCGTTCGGCATTGAACTGCACGCGGCTTTCGTGCTGGTCGATCTCGGCCTTGAGCTGCAAGCCGTGGCGTTGCGATGCGCCGATGGCCTGCTCCAACTCGGTCAGCCGCTCGCGCACCTGCGTAATCTCTTCTTCGCTGCGCGCAACCTGGGCCAAGCCCTCCTCGATCTCCGTCCGCGCGCGCTCAATTCGGGTCTCGCGCTCGCGGATTTCACCCGTCAGCAAATCGAACTGGTGCCGGGCCAACTGGGTGTCCAGATGCTGCAAGTCGCGCATGTACTGCTTGTACCGCCGGGCTTTGCCGGCTTGGCGCTGGAGCGAGCCAATCTGGCGCTTGACTTCCCGGATCAGGTCCGCCACGCGCAAGAGGTTCTGCTCCGTGCTCTCCAGTTTGCGCAGGGCCTCCTTCTTTTGCGCCTTGAAACGGGTGATCCCGGCCGCCTCCTCGAACACCAACCGGCGGTCTTCGGGTTTGCTCGAGAGGATCTGAGTGATGTTCCCCTGGGCCATAATGCTGTAGCTCGTCCGGCCCACCCCGGTTCCCATGAAGAGTTGTTGGATATCCTTAAGCCGGCACGGGGTCTTGTTGATGAAGTACTCGCTCCCCCCGTCCCGAAACACCCGGCGCGTCA
>JAJXTA010000502.1 GCA_021784265.1 bacterium
GGCCTGGAGCAGCCGCTTGGCGTACCCAATCCGCAGGGCCAGTTGGTACTGGTGCGGCGAGAAGCCGGTGCCGGTCTTGAAGGCCTGGCGCAAGGTGCTGTAGCTGACCCCGAGCCGGCCCGCCAACCCCCGCAAGTCGATCGGCTCATCCAGGCGCTCGCGCAGTTGGAGCCGGGCCTCGCGGACGACCGCCTCCAGGCCCCGGGCCGCCGGCTCACTGGCCGGCCGGCCGGAGTGAATCCGGCCGAGGATCTCGATGGCCGCCGCCGCCACCATCTGCTGGAACCCAGGCGGTTCAGACTTGAGCAGGTCGATGGCGCGGCTGAACGCCCCCATGAGGTCCTCGTCCCACCCGACCGGGAAACGGGGGTGGCGCGGGCCGATCAGGCGCCGCAGCAAGAGGTGGCGGGCGTATTCGCCGGCAAACCCCACCCAGTGCTCGTCCCAGCCGGTCTGGGCGGCCGGGCGATAGCGATGCCATTCGCCGGGGAACAGCACGAAGGCGTCGCCGGTGTGGATGCGTTGCGCCCCGCAGGTGGCGGTCTCCAGCAACCCTTCGCCGCGGGTGATATACACGACCTGGAACTCCGACAGGACGCGCCCCTGCTGCCAGGCGAAATGGTAGGGACTCGGGTGGCGGGTGGGGGGATAGGGGGTCCGGGGTTTGCAGGAGCTGCTGCCGATGGTGGTCCCGTAGAGCCCCCAACGCTTGTCGCGGTCGCTGACGGGCAGGTAGCCAAACAACGTGTCGGAAAGAGACACCATAGCGCCCAGGTGATCGGCGCAACCTACGAGCGGCTCCCGGCCGTGTCAAGGAGTGCATCGAAAATGTCATTCTGTGCATTTACGGGAGTACGGCCCCCTGATACAAACCGCGGAGACTCACTACTAGCACCCCACGAAACGACATGAAAACGCCCACCTGCCTCGCTGGCGCTATCGTCGGCGCCGCCCTGCTCGCCCCGGGTTTTGGCGCCCAAGCCCAATCGCTCTCGGTGACCAACGGACTCATCCTCTGGTTGACCGGGGACCAAGGTGTGACCACCAACAGCACCGGGCTGGTCACGGCCTGGGCCGACCAGTCCGGCAACAACAACGCCGCCCTCCAGGCTAATCCGACCAACGCGCCGACCCTGGTGACCAAGGCCATAAACGGCCATGCCGTGGTGAACTTCCCCGGCGATACGCGGTACATGGATGTGGCCGATTCCCCCACCATCGCCAACCTCGCGGACAATGTGACGATCCTCACCGTCGCGCGCTATGCCGACTTGAGTACTTACCGGTGTGTCGTCACCAAGACCCTGGGCAACAAACCAGCTCCGTTCGATTGGTGGAACAACCAAGGGGCCTCGGGGGGGGCGACCTATTTCTGGCTGGGCGACGGCACCGCCGCCAACCTCGGCGGTTTCACCGGCTTGAGCGCACCACCGGTCGGCACCTTCAGCGTGCTGGGCTTCTCCTGGGGCAGTGGGGTGCTGGACCAGTACCTGGATGACATCGGCAATGGGCATTTCACGTACACCCTCACCCCGGCCGACGGGGGCACGGCACTCCGCATCGGGTCGCGGGACGACTTGGTCACCCAGCTCAAGGGCGACGTGGCCGAGGTGCTCATCTACCAGCCGGCCCTCTCGGACACCGACCGCAACACAGTCATCAGCTACTTGCGCACCAAATATGCCCTCTCCTTCAAGCGGCCTCCAACGGTCAGCATCACGGCTCCGGCGGGTGGCACGCACGCGGGCGCGGCCAGCACCGTGACGGTGAGCATCAACGCCGCCCCCACGGGGACGATTGCGCGGGTGGACTTGCTGGCGAACGGCGTCCTGCTCAGCAGCGCCGCCCAAAGCCCCTTTCAGACGGAAATCACCCTGCTCAATCCCGGCGTGCTCAACTTGACGGCGGTGGCCGCCTCGACCAACGGGTTGACCGCGACCTCCGCGCCCGTGGCCATCACCGTCACGGGGGCAGCGCCGGCGGCGCCGGTAGCGACTGGGCTCAGAGTGTGGCTGCGAGCCGATACCGGGGTGGTCACCAATGCCAACGGATTGGTGACCCAGTGGAGCGACCAATCGGGCACGGGTAACCACGCCACCCAAACGAACGCCGCCAGCGCCCCACTCCTGGCGGCGGGGGCGGCCAACGGACTGCCGGCCGTGCGCTTCGGTCCCAATCCCTTCAGCACCAACCAATTCCTTCAAATCCCCGATGCCGGAACCGCCTTCACTGCCGGTGACTTCTCGACCTTTGTCATCACCCGCTTTGCCGACTTCGCTTCCTACCGGGTCCTCTGGACCAAGGCCTCCAGCGGGGTCGCTGCCCCGGTGGACTGGTGGTTCTCGCCCAACGCCGGCGTGCCCAACGTCTTCCGGGGTGATGGCACCAGTTACGGCGGGCCGGTGGGCGGCCTGCGCGGTGCCCCCGTAGGGCAAGTGGCCGCCGCGGGCCTGACCGCGCAGGGCACAACCCTGACGCACTACTTAGGCTTCGCGCCGAACGGCACCGGGACGATCACGAACACGCCGGTCAGCGCTGGGGAACCGCTCCAGGTCGGTGCGCGCGATGACGGCGGCACGCTGATGCAGGGTGACATCTCCGAGATCCTGCTCTACGACCATGCCCTGTCGGATCTGGACCGCAGCAATACGGTGGCCTACCTCCTGGGTAAGTACAATCTCGCCCAAGCCGCCAGCGCCGATCAACCGCCGCTGGTCGCTATCACCAGCCCCACCAACAACGCGGCCCTGCCCGCCCCCGCCACGGTTGCCTTTGCGGTAACCGCCTCGGACCCTGACGGCGCGGTAGTGCGGGTGGATCTACTGGCCAACGGCGTCCTGTTGACCTCGCTCACCAACAGCCCGTTCCAGGCCAACATCGACCTGCTCACCCCCGGCACCTCGACGCTCTCCGCGGTGGCCACCGACAATTGGGGTGTCCGGAGTACGTCCGCCCCGGTGGTGCTGACGGTGACGGGGACACCGCCAGGCACCCCCACGACCAACGACCTGCGGCTCTGGTTGCGGGCCGATGCCGGCATCACCACGAACAGCGACGGCACGGTAGCCCAGTGGAATGATGGTTCAGGCAATGGGAACAACGCGCTGGCGGGCACCACCGCCCCGGTGTTCGCCCCCAACGTGCTCCAGGGCAAACCGGCGGTGCGCTTCGACGGCGCCGCGTCGTATATGGAGGTCGCGACGGCACCCTCGGTGGCCTTTGCGGGCGATCTGGCTTCGTACGCGGTTGTCCGCTACGACGATTTCGGCGGCTACCGCGCGCTCTGGGCCAAGACGCTGGGCAACCAGCCCGCCTCGGTGGACTACTACGTCTTGCCCAACAGCGGGGTGCCGCGCTTCTATCGCGGCAACGGCACGGGCAGCGCCGGCTCGGTCGATGGCGCCCAACCGCTGTTCACCGGGGCCTACCTGATCGTGGGCTTTGAAATGGCCGGCACCACCGCCAGCCACTATCTGAATGGCGCGCCGAACGGCAGCGGCCAGATCACCGCCGCCATCGCCGATGGCGGCACGCCCCTGCGCATCGGCACCCGGGACGACACGGCCACCTGGATGAAAGGTGACATTAACGAATTACTCATCTTCGGCCACGCGCTTTCCCAGAGCGAGCGCAGCCAAGTGCTCGGCTATCTGAGCGCGAAATACGGGTTGCCCTTGATCCGGCTGGCCAACCGGCCCCCGGTCGTCTCGCTC
>JAJXTA010000503.1 GCA_021784265.1 bacterium
GATCTGCCCGGGCTCCAGCCGGAGCGACACCCGGTCCAGCGCCCGGATGGACCGGTACGACTTCAACACCCCTCGCAGTTCAACGTTCATAGCGCATCGACGCGGCACTCGGCCGGGCGGCTCGACGGGCCCGCCGGCGCCCCGGCTCAGGGGCTCTTTCCGCCCGCTACTGTCCCCCCGTCCAGATCCTCCCCCGGCCCGCCCACCCCGGGGCGACGGACGTTACTGCAGCCGGTCGGGGTTGAGGCCCTTCAGGTCCGCCGGCACAAACAGGCCGTCCTTGCGGATCAGTTCCCCATCGAACCAGACCTCGCCCCCGCCCCACTCGGGGCGTTGGATCAGCACCATGTCCCAATGCACGGCCGAGCGATTGCCGTTGTCGCACTCTTCGTACGCCTGCCCCGGGGTGAGATGCAACGACCCGGCGATCTTCTCGTCAAAGAGGATATCGCACAGCGGATTGCGGATGTGCGGGTTGAAGCCCAGGGAGAACTCACCCACATACCGCGCCCCGGCGTCGGTATCCAGGATCTCGTTCAGGCGCGCGGTGTTGCTGCTGGTGGCGTTGACGACCTTCCCCTGGGCGAACTCGAGGCGGACGTTCTCGAAGCGGGTCCCGGAGTAGAGCGTGGGAGTATTGAACTGGATGACGCCGTTAACCGAGTTCTTGACCGGACAAGAGAAGACCTCGCCGTCGGGGATGTTCCGCAGACCGTTGCAGGATTTGGCGCCGATCCCTTTGAGGCTGAAGGTGAGGTCCGTCCCGGGTCCTTTGAGCTGGACGCGGTCGGTCCGGCGCATGCGCCGCTCCAGGGGCGTCATGGCTCGCGCCAGCTTGCGGTAGTCCATGGTGCAGACCGCGAAATAAAAGTCCTCAAAGGCCTCGGTGCTCATGTTGGCGGCCTGGGCCATGCTCGGGGTCGGCCAGCGGAGCACCACCCAGCGGGTGCGGTTGACCCGATAGTCCAATACTGGGCGGAGGGTTTTGCTGTAGAGGGCCAGCCGGTCGGCGGGGACATCGGAGGTCTCGTTGGCGTTGGCACTGCCGCGCACCCCGATGTAGGCCTGCACCTTCTTCATGCGATGCAGCTCCAGGTCCCGCGCCAAGGTCGCATGCCGCAGGTCGGTCTCCCGCATCACTTCGCGCGTGACGCGGGTGTGGCGCACCTCGATGAGCGGGGTGGCGCCCGCGGCGCGGGCGGCCCGCATGAGCTCGATGGCGAACTCGTCCGGCACATCGATCGCGTCCAACAACACGTTGTCGCCCCGTTTGAGGGCCGTTGAATACTCCACCAAGAGCTTCGCCAGGGTCCGATAACGCGGGTCGGTCATAAACGCAGGGGGCACCGTATTCAAGATCCCAGCCGGGGTCGAGCGGCAATTACGCCCATCATTGTGGGTGCAGGGCGAGAAGTCTGGGCCCGGACCCATGCCGCGCGCTGACTCCCTCTCCGCGGTCCTCGCCGCCGGTGCGACGCGCGGAGGCGAGTCTTGCGGCTGCGATGTTGGGGGTCGGCAAATCGGCCCGGGAGCCGGGCCGACCGTTTTCGAAGCGGTGCGCCACCTCACCCGCCGACGGGGCTGGGGTAAGCGGGGAGCTTTGGCCTAGGCGGGAACCAGAGGCAGGTAGAGAGTGAAGGAGGCCCCGGCACCCGGCTCGGTGTGCAGGGTGAGAGCGCTGCGTGAGAGCAGGGTTAGGCGTTTGACGATCGAGAGGCCCAGGCCCGTGCCGTGCGGGGCCGGTTTGGTGGTGAAAGGGGTGCGAAAGAGTTTCTCCACCACGTCCGGCGGCATGCCGGGCCCGGTATCGCGAATGGAGACGGCCACGAAGGCTTGGCGGGGGTTGAAGTCCTCCGAACGGAGGACGCGGTCGGTGGGGCTGTCCACCCACTGGGCCGGGTCGAGCGGGCCGGCCAGGAGCAGGGCGGCGATCTCGACCGCATGGGGGGTGGCAGTGGCCTGGAGGCCGTTGATGGCCAGGTTGAGCAGGAGTTGGATGAAGTCCGTGCCGTGGAGCTTGACCTGGACATCTTCGCCCAAGGGCAAGACGGTGATCTGGTTGGCCTGAGCGCTGGGATGGACGCGGAGGAGGGCGCCGGCATCACGGAGGATTTGATTCACGCTGACACCTTGCGGTTCGCTGGTCGCTTGGCGCAGGAAACCGAGATAGCGTTGGGTGATCTCGACGCAGCTATTGACGTGACGGTTCACCACATCCAGGCGGGTCTTGAACTCCTGGGTGTCCTCGGCTCCGAGGGTGGTGAGGTCGTTCATCTGGGCGGTGATGAGGGAGACGAACCCGGCGATGACCGTCAAAGGGCCGTTGAGGTCGTGGAGGACGCTGCCGTAGATCTCGCCGCGGTTGCGCACGATCTCCTGGTGCAGGCGTTGGTCCTCCAGCTCGCGCTGCACCTCCACGAGCCGCTGGCCGCTGGAGCGGAAGGTCTCGGCCACCCGTCGCCGGTCCAGGGCCCGGGCGACGGCGGCGCGGACGGTAGCCAGATCAAACGGTTTGGTGAGGTAATCGCAGGCCCCCAGGCGCAGGGCTTGGCGGGCGGTTTCCAGCGTTTCGTAGGCGGTGAGGATCACCACCTCGAGGCTGGGATCGGCCTGTTTGAGGTGGCCGAGGAGCTCGATGCCGGACATGCCCGGCATCCGGATATCCACCACGGCCACATCCACCGGCTGGCGTTGGACGACGGCGATGGCCTCGGCGGCATTGGCCGCCATCAGCAAGTTGAACTCGTCTTTGAACACCACCCGCAGCGACTGCCGCGGGCCCTCCTCGTCGTCCACCACCAACAAGGTACGCGGCTGGGGCCGACCCGGAGCGACCAGGACCGGGTCAGAACGTGCGGCCGAGAGAGAGGAGGAAGGCATGGCTCAGAAAACTGTAGCGTCCGTCGGCGCTCTCCACGAAGGGCCCGAGCGCGACGGGCATGCTTCCGCTCACGGTGCGTGGCGGTCCGTAGGCGAACTGGTAGGTGGCCGCCCATCTCCAGTGTTCGCCCCGGTAACCCAAACCCAAACTGAAGATGTGACGGTCCGAGTCCGGCACCAACGGGTTGAAGTTGGCGCTGGGGACGGAATTCTGGCTGTAAATATAACCGGCGCTCAGGGCGTAGTGGTCGGTGAGTTGGCGCGTGACGCCCCATTCGTAGAACCAACTGGCCCGCCAGTTGAAGGGCAGGGCCATCGTCGCCGGGAGGACCTGCTGGTTAACGCGCACGGTGTCCAGGACATCCCAATCGGTCCAGTCGGCATCAAACTCCAGGTTCCACTTGGGGGTGGGCCGGTAGGACCACCCGAGGACGACGTTCTGGGGGAATTCAAAGTGATTGGCGACGGCCGGTCCGGAAAGGTCGAAGGGGACCGGGGCATGGCTGTAAGCGCTCAGGGTGCCGTTGTAATTCATGGTGGTGGCGGCGCGGTAGCTCACCCCGAGAACATGTTGGTCGAACGGCTGCCAGCGGAGCCCGGCGCTGACCCCCACGGCGGTGTCACTGCCCTGGAACCGCGCCTGATCATTGCCCGAGAAGGGGGAGAGGCCCTGCCGGAGGTCGGTCTCCGAGTAATTGATGGTCGGACCAGCGCCGAGGGAGAGGTTGGGGCGAATCTGCCACGCCACGACGGGATTGACGGTCAAGTAAGTCAGACTCCCTTGCACCGCCAGCATGCGGAAGGGGGAGTTATCCGGCCACTCGAGGCTAGAT
>JAJXTA010000504.1 GCA_021784265.1 bacterium
CGCGCTCCGCGCCCTGCGGCAGCCGCGGGGCGTCGCCCTCCCCATGGCCGCGGACGCGCTAGACCTCCACCACCCCGCCGGGTTCCGGGGAGACGACCTTGATCCTGGGGTAACGCGTGCGGATGGCCCCCTCGAACCAGGCGCGGGCATCGGGGTCGCCATGACCCAGGACCACGACCCGCGGGTTGACCTCGCCCACAAACGCCAACAGCTCGTCGCGATTGGCATGCGCGGTCAAATCAAACTCTCCCACCTCGCAGCGGCGGGTGAGCTGCCCCACCTTTTCACTGAAGAGGAACGGTTCGTTGGGCCGGGAGGCCTTGAGCCGCCCGCCGGGGGTGCCGGGGTCGGCATACCCCACGAAGAAGATGGCATGGCGCTCGTCTTCGAGCAGGCGCAAGGCCAAGTCATGGGCGGCGGTATTCTCGCTCATCATGCCCGCGGTGAGCACGAAGAGCCGGCTGCCGCCCAGTTTCATGGTCTCCAGGTGGCCGCGCTCCTGGACGACGAGGTTCAGCGCTTCGTGCAACTGGAGCTGGCTGTGCTGCCGGTGGGTGCGGTGGGCCTCCAGGTCGTAGATCTCGGTGAACACCCGCCCCAGGCCGCCGATGTAGATCGGCTGGCGGCGCAGCTTGCCCGTCTGGATCATCTGGGCGAGCAGGCCCAGAATCTCCTGGGTCCGCCCCAGGGCGAAGGCGGGGATCAAGACGGTACCCTTGCGTTTGAGGACCCGGGGGATGGCCTCGCTGAGGCGTTGGGCTTCGGCGGCCCGGGTAAAGCCGGCCGGGACCTGTCGGCTGCCCCGCGTGGTCTCCAAGATGAGGACATCGGCCTCGATGTCCTCGAAGCGCGCCCCTTTCAGCAGGGTCTGGTCCCCGAAGGAGACATCGCCGGTGAAGAAGAGGGTTTCCCGCCGCCCCCGCAGCATGATCCCGGCCGAGCCGAGGGTGTGGCCGGCGTCGTAGAACTCCAGGACGGGGGAGCCCAGGCCCGCCCGCACTTTGTGGTGGGCGGCCCACTCGATCTCGCGGTTGTACTTAAACCCCTGGAAACGCGGGGCGATCTCGTCCAGTTCATCGTGGGTGTAGAGGGGATACTCGGCGATATCCAGCTCGGACCGCTGGCGCACCATGACGTTGACGGAGTTGTGCAGGACCCGCTCGATCAAGAAGTAGCTCAACTCGCTCATCAGGACGTGGGCGGTGGGGAAATGGCGCATCGCCACCGGCAAGGAGCCGACGTGGTCGTGGTGACAGTGGGAGAGGGCGATGGCGTCCACCTCCTCGTGCCGCACCCGCTGATAGAGGGGGAGGCTGGCCCGCCCCTCCAGCTTGGGGTGGGTGCCGGCGTCCAGGAGGATCCGGTGGCCTTCCAAGTCCACAAACCAGCAACTGGCCCCGACATCGGGGGCCGGGTTCAAGTTAAGAATACGCATGGCGGGGCTATATTACTGTAACCTAGTGGGTAGAACGCACGTCAAAACCTGCGAGAATCCGAACGGACAGGTTCTTTTGAACAGAGCGCGGGGCTGGTCCGTCTATATTCATGGTTTGGTTAGTGTGACTTTCTGACGACCGTGCGCGGTTCCTGCTTGCCGCCTGGTTGGAAGAACAATCCGCCGGCTGCGACCGGCGGAGAGGAGGTTAGTTTGGTTGTTTGGGTTGGGCGGGCGTCATAGGGCGCCCGCCTTTTTGTTTAACCGAGCCCATTCTTGAGGCCAGCCGGGGGAGAAGTCAAGCCTCCAGCGTGGGGTTTTGGCGCCGCAAGCTCGGCGCAGGTGGAAGCGGCGCCGGTCCGCGGCCGCACGTCACGGTGGAGTTGCTTGCTCCGCGGAGGCTGAACCGCTAGTCTTTCGCCCCATGAAGAGCCTTGCAGGAATCCCCATCCGCCCCGTGCGCCTGCGCCCGCCCGCACCGGCCCGGGCGAGCACCGAGACGCGGAGGCGCCCAGATGCCCCGGCGCGCACTCGGTGCCGCGTGGGTGCGGGCGCTGGGCCGTGCCGCCGGGCGCGCTCGACCCAAGGTGGCCGGGTGGCCTGGGTCTGGGGGGTGCTTGGGGTGCTGGCGGCCACTTGGCCTTTGCTCGCCCAGCAGGTGCCGGTGACCGAGAAGACCCTTTCCAACGGGATGCGGCTTCTGATTGTCGAGCGCCATGACGCCCCCTCGTTTGCAGGCGGGTGGGTCGCTCATGTGGGGAGCTCGAACGAACGGCCCGGCATTACCGGCATTGCCCATTTGTTCGAGCACATGATGTTCAAGGGCACCCCAACCATTGGCACCAAGGACTACCAACAGGACCTGGAAATCATCGCCGCCCAGGAACGGATTCGCGACGAAATGCGCCAAGAGCAGGCCAAAATGCGGGCGGCGTACCGGCGTGGGGAAGTTGACGATCTGCTCAAACCCGAGAACCGGACCCCGCGCCTGAAGGAGCTCGACCAGGAGTTCCAGGCGTTGATCGATCGTCAACGCAAAATATTGGTGAAGAACGAGTTCGATCGGATCTACACCACGGCTGGCGCTTCGGGCGAGAACGCTTTTACCACCGAGGACCTGACCGGCTACTTCATCACCGTCCCCGCCAACAAGCTCGAGTTATGGATGTGGATGGAGTCCGAGCGGCTGTTCCACCCGGTGTTTCGCGAGTTTTATGCCGAGCGGGATGTGGTGTTCGAGGAACGGCGGATGCGGACCGAATCGACCCCGCTGGGTAAGTTCGAGGAGGAATTCGAGGCGATGTTCTGGGAATCCAGCCCGTACCATTGGCCGGTCGTGGGGTGGCCCTCCGATATCCCGGCCATTTCCAAGGCCCAGGCCGACGACTTCTACGCCACGTATTACGCCCCGCAGAACATCACCCTCATCCTGGTCGGGGATCTGACGGCCGCGCAAGCGGCGCCGCTGGCCGAGCGTTATTTTGGCCGTATCCCCCGCGGGGCCCACGATGCTCCGGACGTCGTGACGCTGGAGGTCAAACAGGAAGCCGAGAAGCGGATGAACGCCGAGGCGGAGACCAATCCCCAGGTGGACATCCTCTGGCACACGGTCCCCTTCGGCCACCGGGATTCGTACGTGCTGGACGTGCTCTCCCAGTTGTTGGAGACGCGCACGGGGCGGCTATACAAAGGGCTGGTGCTCGGCAGCAAGGTGGCCACCAGCGTCTATGCCAGCCAGGATGCCCGCAAATGGGCCGGGTTGTTCGACGCCGGCGGGGAGGCCAAGGAGGGCCACACGCCCGCGGAGGTGGAGCAGGGCATCTACGCCGAAATCGAGAAGCTCAAGGAAACCCCGGTGCCGGACCACGAGCTGCAGAAGGTGAAGAACAACTTTGCCGCTTACCAATACCGGAAGCTCTCGGCCAACATGCCGATCCTCCAGCAACTGATCATCTACGACGGCCTGGGGAATTGGCGGGAGATCAACGAGGCCGCCGCCAAGTATCAAGCGGTGACCACCGCGGACCTCCAACGGGTGGTCAAGACCTACTTCACCAAGGCGAACCGCACGGTGGCCGTTTACACCCGCAAAGCCGGCACCGGGGTCCCGGATGACCCCGAGATCGCCGCCTTGCCCGCCGACCAGCGCGCGCCGCTCCAACAGGCCTTGGCCCGCCTGGCGGAGGAGAAAGACGTCGCCAAGCTCCGGGCCGGACTGACCCGGTTGGAGTCCCAGCTTTCCCAGGCGCCCCCGGAGGCCAAACCGTTCCTGGAGCT
>JAJXTA010000505.1 GCA_021784265.1 bacterium
GGGCAGATCAAAGCTCGGCCCTTCCTTTTTGACGTCGGCGGGGGCCAGGTTGATCGTGGTCCGGCCCATGGGAAACTTGAACGCGGAGTTCGAGAGGGCTGTGCTGACCCGGTCCCGCGATTCCTTTACCGCCGCATCCGGCAGGCCCACGATTACGACCGTCGTGTCCCCCCAGCCGGAATTGACTTCCACCTCCACCGGATAAGCCTCGATGCCATTGACCGCCGCCGAATTCACCTTGGCTAACATGCACGTCTTATCGCCAAAAGCCGCCGCCAGCGCAAATGGAAACTGGGCCGGCGCTTGCCCCTTCAACGGAGACATCCCGACCGTCGCCGTATGGGGCGCACTGGCCCCGCTCGGACGGGGCGCGGCTGTGGGGGGCTGGAGGCCACCGCCCGCAGCGCTTGGCCCAGCGGCGCGCTCACCACCGCGCTGGCCGTAAAACCAATCCGGCCCCACGGGCTCCTGCGCCCGGTCGGCATGCCCCAACCGCTCGGGCAACTCGTTCTGGTCACCCGCCGAGTCCCCGCGAAAATACCACGCACTAACAGTCTCCGGCAGCGCCGCAAGGCCAGCTTCGCCCACGTCAGCGGCGCCTGTTTGGCCGGCACATTCCCGTCCCGAAACTCATCGGCCAACACCACGTCGGCCCCCGCCCGCACCGCCGCCATCGGTGGATAGCCTTGGCCCTCTCGGTCGTGAGAGGAAGCGGCGGCCTTGTGGCTCTCCAGGATCGTCGCGTCTTGATCCACGGTGGCATTTCGCCGCGCCCCGGTGCAAGTGGCCCTCCTGGGACAGGGGCTCGGACTCCTGGGTTCTGATCCAGACCAACCACCGCTCCGCTTCGGCCTTGGTGGCCAAACCCCTGCAATGGCCTTGAACGATGGCCGACAGCCTCATTGCGAGTAGGCGCGGTAAGAGAGGCGTGGCGCGCCGGTCGGGATCGGGTTCAACACCGTGTTCGTCGGCGCGGCGGTGACGAAGTTTGTCACGTTCCGCCACGTCGCCAAGTCGGGGGAAGCCTGAACGGTGTACGGGAGCCCCACAGGGCCGCTGAGGGAAAGGGCGGGCCGCCCAGTAGCGGTGTCGGTGGTGACCCCCAACGTGATGGTCCCACCGGACTGGAGGATGTTCCCGCCGTTGTCCACGGCGACGAAGGTGCCGTTCCCAGAGGCAATGCCGTAGAGTGTCCACACGGTCCCGAATTGGCGCGAGAGCCAGGTCACACCATCGGCGGACGTCACGATGGCCCCGTTCCAGCCCACCGCGACGAACATCCCATTGCCCGAAGCGATGCCCAAGAGCGGCTTGGCGGTCCCCGACGGGCGCGAAACCCACTTCGCGCCGTTCGTCGAGGTCACGATGGCCCCGTTCCAGCCCACCGCGACGAAGGTCCCGTTGCCGTAGGTGATGGCGTGGAGCGGGTTGCCTTGCGGCAGCGGGTTCCGCCAGGTCCAGGTGTCCAGTGGCCCGGCGGCCCAACCGCCGAGGGCCGGGCTGAGGAGTCCCAGCAGCGCGATTAGCTTCGGGGTTCTCACGGTTTTGGTGCGGTTCGGTTCAGGGGTTTCAGGTGTTGGTTTCGGCGAGGGCTGAAGACGGAGGGCGGGAAGCCGACACGGTGGGCAGGCCCGCCTGCCGGCAGGCACGGCGGTTCATTGCGAGTAGGCGCGATAGAACAGGTGCGCCGTACCCGCGGGCAGGGGACTGAAGACTGTGTTCGTCGACACGGCAGCAACGAAGTTCGTCACGTCCTGCCACGCGGCCAAGTCAGGGGAGGTCTGAACGGTGTAAGCCAGGCCCACCGGGCCGGCGAGCGTCAGAGCCGGTTGCCCCGTGGTGGCGTCGGCGGTGATCCCCAACGTGATGAAGCCGCCGGATCGCAGCACGGCTCCCTCGAGATGGTTGTCCATACCGACGGCGACGAACTGCCGATTACCGAACGCGGCGGCGCTTAGCCACGGGCCTCCGATGTTCGTATGGCGGAGGATCCAGGTCACGCCGTCGGCGGAGGTCACAATCGTCTCATTGCCGCCTACGGCGACGAATTGGCCGTTGCCCCAAGCGACACCGGAGAATGTGTTTGTCGTGCCTGACTGGCGCGCAGTCCAGGTCACGCCGTCGGGGGAGGTCACGATGGCCCCCACCCCACCCGCGGCGACGAACTGCCCGTTGGCATAGGCAAGTCCGGACAGGTACGTGGTCGTTGCCGACGGGCGCGGGGCCCAGGTGACCCCGTCCGCCGAGGTCAACACCACGCCATACTGGCCGACGGCGACGAGTTGGCCGTTGCCACTGGCCAACCCAGACAGGTCGTTCGTCACCCCCGACTCATGCGCGCTCCAGGTGAGCCCGTCGGGGGAGGTCACCACGACGCCGCCTTCGCCCACCGCGACAAACTGGTTGTGGAAATAGGCAACCGCGTAAAGCCAACTCGAGGTGCCGATCGGGTGAGCGGCCCAGGTGATCCCGTCGGTCGAGGTCAAGATGGCCCGGTTCGTCGGCGTCTCCGTATCATAGCCTACCAAAACGAAGAGGCCCTTCCCGTAGGTCACGGCCGCAAGGATGCTCGTCGGCGTCGGTGGCGGGCGCGAGCTCCACGTGATCCCATCATCCGAAGTCATAATGGCCCTGGCGGCGGCCCCGACGAACCGGCCGTTGGCGTACGCCACCCCATAGAGCGAGGTCCCCGCCCCCAACTGACTCCACGCCCAGGTGGCCCCGTCGGCGGAAGTCACAATGATCCCACCTTGGCCGGCGACGACGAACTGGCCGTTGCCGTAAGCGCCCCCGAGGAGGCTGTACCCCGGGCCTTCGTGGTCTGTAACCCAGTCCACGCCGTTGCTGGAAGTCGCGATGGTGCCGACTTGGCCGGCGGCGACGAAGCGCCCGTTCCCGTAGCCGACCCCGAAAAGTGGCTTCAACGCCGGCAACTGAAGCGTGGTCCAGGCCGTTCCATTCGTGGAGGTCAGGATGCCCCCGCCGTAGGCGTCCTGATCGTTCCAGCCGACCGCGACAAAGACGCCATTGGTGTATGCGATACCTTGAAGCCGCAGGGCCGGCGCGACCGACGGCTGCCGGCCCCAGGCGATGGCATCGGTGGACGCCAGGATGGTGCCCCCCTCACCCACGGCGATGAATTGGCCGTTCCCATACCCGATCCCGAAGAGCGCGTTGGTGGTTCCCGCAGGGTGGGTAACCCATCCAGCGCCGTTGGTGGACGCCATGACGACGCCTCCGTCGCCCACCGCAACGAACTGACCGTTGGCATAGGTTACGCCGTGAAGGGTGTTCGTAGTCGCCGACGCGCGGGCGACCCAGGTGCTCCCGTCGGGGGATGTCAGGACGGCGCCTCCTTCGCCCACGGCGACAAATTTACCGTTGGCGTACGCGACACCGTACAGGGCGACGTTCGCGCCCGACTGGCGCTGCACCCAAGCCAGGGTGTTCGTCGAGGTCAGCACTGTGCCCGCATCACCCACGACCACGAATCCGCCGTTGCCATAGGCGATGGCGGAAAGGTTGTTGCCTGCGGGCCACGGGTTGCTCGCCGTCCAAGTGTCGAGCGGATCGGCCTGCCCGATCCCTTCGGGGCCCGCCGCCAGGCACGACAGCGTCAACAAGGCGAGCGCGGCGCGGAGTTGGTAGGTATTCATAGGCCTGATGTCATGATGTTGGTTCTGCAACGAATCGGACTTGCAGATCGG
>JAJXTA010000506.1 GCA_021784265.1 bacterium
ACCTCGCCTGCGCGAGGGCGCCGCCGGCGGGGCGCGGCCCGTCAAGCACGGAGGGCTCGTGCGGGTCCATTACGGGAGCGCGGACGCCGCCGCCCGGTTGTTGCTCCTGGACCCCGGCGAGCTGCGTCCGGGCGAGCGTCGGCTTGGGCAATTGCGCTTCGAGAAGCCCGTTTTCGCCTGCGCTGGCGACCGCTTCATCCTGCGGGACTGGGCCGAGCGAGCGACCTTGGCCGGGGGCGTCGTGTTGGATGCCGAAGCGCGCCGTCGTGATTGGCGGGGGACTGGTCGGCGGCAATTCCTCGAAGCCCGAGCGCGGGCGCTCGAGTCGCTGCCGGCGTTCATCCTCGCCCAATTGGCCCGGGACGGTGTCGTCCATCGCGCGCGCTTGTTGGTGCGGTCCCGGTTCAGCGCCGTCGAAGTCGCCGCCGCCGCCGGCCAACTGGTGGCGGCGGGCAAGCTGGTGGCGGCGGGCGAACTGCTGGCCGACGCGTCCTGGTGGAAGGAGTTATGCCAGCGGGCGGCCGCGCGGATCGAGGCCGATCATGAGGCCCATCCCGAGCGACAAGGGCTGCCCCTGAGTGACCTGCGCGCGGGTTTGGGCGATGCGGCAGCCGGGCCGGGTGTCTTCGAGGCCTTGATTGCGGATTTGGGCCGCAACGGGTTCCTCACCTCGGGCGTGGTCATCCGGCGGGGATCGCATCGGCCGGCGTTGCCGGCGCACCTCGAGGCGGCGGGAAACCGGCTGCGCGCCGCCCTCGCCGCCAAACCGTTTGATCCGCCCTCGCGCAAAGAGCTCGCCCCCGACACCACCAGCCAACAGGCACTACGGTTTCTGTTGGAGACGGGCGAGGCGGTCGAGATCGGCTCCGAGGTGGTATTGGCCGCCGAGGCCTTTGGGCGCGCCAAAAGGACCATCGGCGACCAGCTCCGAGCCGGGGGACCCGCGACCGTGAGCGCCCTGCGCCAAGCCCTCGGTTCGAGCCGGCGCATCCTGGTGCCGCTGTTGGAACGGCTGGATCGCGAGGGGTTCACCCGCCGCCAAGGCGATGTCCGGGTCTTGGGGAAGCATGCGCAGTAATGCCGCGCCCCCAACGGCGGTGGGCTCGCCGAGCCAGCCAGTCTTCCGGGTCCGCGGGCTGACCAAGGTTTATGGGACCGGCACCGCGGCGGTGCGGGCGCTGGCCGGGGTGGACCTGGAATTGGGGGCGGGGGAATTGGTGGTGTTGCTCGGGCCCTCGGGCAGTGGCAAGACCACCCTGCTCAACAACCTGGGGGGCTTGGACGTGCCCACGACGGGCGAGCTTTGGTACCAGGACATGGATTTGACCGCGGCGACCGAAGACCAATTGACGCGCTACCGCCGGGACAGCGTCGGATTCGTCTTCCAGTTTTACAACCTGATTCCCAGCCTGACGGCCCGGGAGAACGTGGCCATCATTACCGAGATTGCGCAGGACCCTCTGCCGCCGGAGACCGCGCTGGACATGGTGAATCTGGGGGCGCGGCTGGATCATTTCCCGGCCCAACTCTCCGGCGGGGAGCAACAGCGGGTGGCCATCGCGCGCGCCATTGCCAAACGGCCCGCCGTCTTATTGTGTGATGAACCCACCGGGGCGCTGGATGTGCGGACGGGCATGGTGGTGCTGGATGCGATTGAGCGCGTGAACCGCGAGCTGGGCACGCTCACGGTCCTCATCACCCACAACGCTATCCTTGCCGACATGGCGGATCGGGTGATTTACTTTTCCGACGGGCGTGTGCATCACCTGCGGCAGAACGAGCGCCGGGCGCCGGTGAGTCAGTTGAGCTGGTGAGACCTCCGGTTCCGGATGCGACTTAGGCTTACGCTGGGCGGGTTGGACCGCAAATTGGGGCGGGATTTGCGCCGCATCCGCGGCCAGGCCCTGGCGGTGGCCCTGGTGATGGCCTGCGGGCTGGCGATGATGATCATGGCCCGCAGCTTGATCCAATCCCTCGAAAACACCCGGCGCGAGTATTACGAGAGCCACCGGTTTGCCGATGTCTTCGCGCCGTTAAAACGCGCGCCCAATTGGGTGCTCCACCGGATCGGGGCCTTGCCCGGCGTCGCCGCCGTTCAAGGCGGGATTTCGTCCCAGGTCACCCTCGACATCCCCGGCCTGGAGGAACCGGCCAGCGGACTGGTCCGGTCGCTCCCCGACCTGGGGTTGCCTGAGTTGAACCGGTTGTTTCTTCGGGCCGGTCATGGGCTGCCGCCGCGGAGCCGCGGCCAGGTGTTGGTGAGCGAGGCCTTCGCGGAAGCCAATCATCTGCATCCGGGCGACACCATCGCCATGCTCCTCAACGGGCGGCGGCGGGAGGTCCGCGTCGCGGGGTTGGTGCTCTCGCCCGAGTTCATCTTCGAGGCCCGGCCCGGCACCGCGCTGCCGGATAACCGCACTTATGGCATCTTCTGGATGCCCTATTCGGAGCTGGCCTCGGTGTTTGACCTGGACGGAGCGTTCAATTATGTGGTTTTGACCCTGGCGCCCGGGGCGAGCGAGCGCCCGGTTATCGCGGCCTTGGATACGCTCTTGGCGCCCTACGGCGGCCACGGCGCCTATGGCCGCGCCGATCAGCCGTCGCATGTCCGGGTTTCGGACGAAATCCGGGTGCTGCACACGCTAGCCATCGGGTTCCCCCTGGTGTTCCTGAGCGTGGCCGCCTTCATGACCCATGCGGTGCTGTCGCGCCTCCTGACCCTGCAGCGGGAGCAGATCGCCATCCTCAAGGCGTTCGGGTTCACGAACCGCCAGATCGTGGCGCATTACCTGAAGTTCGCGTTGGTCATGGTGGCTGGGGGAACGGTTTTGGGCGGCTTTGGGGGCATCGTGATCGGGCACCAGATCGTTGGGGTCTATCACGCCTTCTACCGCTTTCCGTCGCTTGCGTTCCACCTGGACCGGTCCGCGCTGCTGCTGGCCTTGGTGGTGAACGGCGCGGCGGCTACCGCCGGCACCTTGGGCGCGGTGCGGAGCGCCGCGCGCCTGCCCCCGGCGGAGGCGATGCGGCCGGAGCCGCCCACCCACTACCGCCCGGCCTTGGTCGAACGGACCGGGATCGCCCGGTTCCTCTCCCACACCTTTCGGATCTCGGTGCGCAACATCGAACGCAAGCCGGCGCGGGCGATGTTCACCGTGGCGGGCCTGGCCCTGGCGACCGGGATTCTGATCGTGCCCAACTGCTTCCGCGACGGCGTGCGGGAGGTGCTGGATTTCCAATGGGATGTGGTGCAGCGGCAGGACATTGGCATCGGGTTGGTCGAACCCTCGGGTGCCGGCGTGCGCAACTTGCTGGCGCACCTGCCCGGGGTCCTCTCGGTCGAGCCGTTCCGCCAAGCCTCGGTCCGCCTCTACTTTGGCCCGCGGCATCGCCAATTGGCGATCCAGGGGATGCCGAGCGGCGGGCGACACAACCGGGTCATCGATGCCGCGTACCATCAGATCCACTTGCCGTCCTCCGGGCTCGTGCTCTCCGCCAAACTGGCCGAGGTGCTGGGGACGCGCATCGGGGACCTGGTGCAAGTCGAGGTGCTGGAGGGCAAACGCCCGATCCGCCTCGTTCCGTTGGTGGGGCTGGCGGAGGACTTCGCCGGCGTCGCGGCTTACATGGACCTCCCGGCGCTCAACCATCTGCTGGAGGAGGGGGATGTGATCACCGGGGCGAGTTTCCGGGTCG
>JAJXTA010000507.1 GCA_021784265.1 bacterium
TGACAATGAGCACGTAGTCCAACCGCTCCCCCTCCGGCAGCTTGGCCTGGGCCGCGATCATCTCGTCGTACGAGCCGTAGCCTTTGATCGGGTAAGGCCAGTTGGCCGCTTGCTCGAGGGCCACCTTCGGGTCCGGAAACAGTGCCCCGGCCACGACCCGCCGCGTCCCATCGAAATGGATCGCCTTCTGGTGCGGATTCACGATGAAGGCGCCCCCACCACCACCAATCAAACCAACATTAAGAGGTCTCTTGGACATAACAATATATTCTTTGTGTTGCTGTTCTCCCGCTGGTTGCCGGTCACGCAGACCGCGCCAAGCTGTCGCCCCGCGGGACCAGAAGCGATGCGCGGCAGCGTACTCAAATCGCTCGGCGGTTCAAGGATTTTATGGGGCGCTTTCCAGCGCGGCTCGCCGCGGGCCACGCCCCCCGCCAAGGGGGCGTTCGGACAGCGGCCAGACCCGGCGTCGCCGCCGCCATCCATCGCTGGGACCGCGATCCGCTCAGGGGCCGGCTCCCAGAGGACCGCTCTACCCCGCCGACGTGCTCGTGGGCGCTGGGCCGCCGGGCGCCGTCAACCGCCACAACCAAATGCTGCCCCCAATGAGCAGCGCGTAGTACAACCCCACGCTGCCATACGGCGGCAGCCCCAACACCGCCGTCCCCAGGTTATACGAAAAGTCGCCCACCAAGAACTTCGGGATGTTGGATTCGGTCAGCGGATCGAGCACCCCGTAGCTCGAGCAGATGTCGGTGATCGTCGCCAGGGTGGTCACCTCGACGGAATAGACCGCCAGGAGCGTCCCCAGCCGCGGCCACCGCTCCCACCCCAGGGCGCAGGGCAGCGCCAATAGCGGCAACATCGGCGCGAGATACCGCGGCCCGAAGCAAAACCCCGCCTCCCAGTCCCACACCCGCCCCGAGATCACGGCGATCTGCACCAGCGGCACCGCATACATCAGCCAAAACGCCCCCAACGACCGCCGCAGCAACGCCGCGTAGCCAAACCCGGCCAACACCAGGAATGGCGACCAGAAAAAGAGCCCCCGGGCCGGGCTGAACAACAGCTTATACGCCGTCTCCGCGTCGGGCCATTTGATGGCGTAAAGACCCTCTTGCATCTCGGGGAAGCTGGCCTGGTGACTGTAGGGCAGGGTGAAGGGGCTGCCCATCGTGATCCAACTGTAGGCCGGAATCAGCAGCAACGGCGGCGCCGCCCCAAGCAGAAACCAGCCCAACCCAGCCCGGCGACGCACCAGCAGATAGACGCCCAACGCCATGACCACCAAGCCCGCCGTGTATTCGCTGGCCAAGGCCAGCCCCGCGCACAACCCGGCCAGGGCAAGACGCCACCGACCCGGCCAACCCGTGGGCCGGCGCGGGGCGCCAGGCCGCGCCTCGCCGAACAAATCCAGGCCCCACACGGTCACCCCGAGCAAACCGACCACCTGAGCGTGACTGAACAACAGCGTGCAATACGGCAGCGGCATCCCACCCAAAAACAGCGCCAGCACCGTGAACCAGGCCACCCGCCGGCTCACGAATCCCGCCAACCACACTCCCAGGGCCACCCCACCCAGGGCCAGCGGCAGCGCCTGGGAACCGGCGCACGCCACCCAACTGCTGACCCGCCAGCCCGCCGGAGAGTCCAGCTCCACACCCGCCAGCCGGACCAGACCTGCCGCCAAGGCAAAGGGCGGCAGCGCCAGCGCGGCCGTGCCGGGGGCCTTGTCCGAGTAATAGTCCCCGCCGGCGATGGCTTTGTCCGGCGTGTTCTTGTCGTAGCCGTTGATGCGAAAACGGTGGTGGGTCACCAGGGCATGGAGCAGGTCCAACCGTGAAACGGGCGTGGCGGAATCGAAGTGCCGCTGATGCCAAAAGCTGCTGAGCGCAAGCAAGAAGCCGAATAAGACCACCGCGGCGGTTCGGGGCGCCGCCGCTCCCGGGTCCTTGTCGGCCGGGTCCCCGGACCCGGCGGGGCCCAGGGTGGCATCCCCCGCGACCTCGCGCGGCAACATAAACCATCTCCTCATGGTTGCGGCCGGTAGTTCTCGACCGGCAGAATCACCCCTTGCAGCCGCCGTAAATCTCCCAAATCCGCGGCGTTCTCCGCCCGTTTCCAATAACTCTGCTTCTTCTTGAACTGTTTGGGCCAACGCCAGCGCCACACCCGCGCGTGCCCGTCGGCAAACGACAACACCCCGCACTGCCCGTGCCGGTCCGCCGGGAGGTTCACCCACCGGTCATCCGGCGTTGGCCACACCAGAAAATGGGCGTCATCGATGCTGTCCTCGTTCTCGTCGACGAACACGAACAATTGGCTGGGCGCCGGGATGTCCGCCACCCGATACACCACCGTCTGCACCTCGCTGGTGCGCCCGCCGAGATTCCCGTTCATCGAATAGGACCGGGTCCGCGGCATTGGCAGCAAGCCGCCGTGCCCGTTGAACACCCGCGACTTGTCCGCCGGGCAATGGTAGCTGGCCACCGTTCGGTTGTAATCATATTGGAAGAGCAGCCCCGTCTGGATCGGGACGAAGTTGGTGTCGTAGGGGGCGCTCGAGTTCCCGATCCAGGAATCGGGGGTGCTGCGCCAGATGCCGTTGGTGAAGAGCGAGTAATTGGGAGGCACAAAACCCTGGTGATCATCGGCGTACATCTGCCAGCAGAGCTGGAGCTGATGGAGGTTGTTGGCGCACACCGCCCCGCTGGCCCGGGCCTTGGCCCGACTCAACGCCGGCAACAACAACGCCGCCAAAATCGCGATAACCGCGATCACCACCAACAACTCGACGAGGGTGAATCCGACCCCCGTCCCAGATAGGCCGCGCATGCGGCGGCAGGCCTGCGGTGGCAGGGCGAACCTCTCGGTGAGCCCACGAATTCCCTTGCCGTTCATGGCGTGTCGCCTTGCTGCTTTTGCGCCTCTTGCGCCTTTTTGCGGCTCCCCATCCCCTGTCGCCCTTGTTCCTCTTGTGCCTCTTTGCGGCTTCCCTCTCGCTCCTGATTACTCTCCGCCTCTTCGCGGCTCCCTCTCCCGGCTGCCTGTGCCTCCTCGTGGCCCTTCACGGCTCACCCCCTGCACCTGGCGGCCTTGTGGCCGCCCGGCGGTCTCGCCCCAGCCGCCATAAACCCCGCAGGTCCCCCATGATCGTCGGCCCCAACCGCACCCGGCTGTCCCCGTCCTCGACCCACCGCACCGGCACCTCGGCGATCCGCCATCCCCCCGCCCGCGCCCGAAACAACAACTCCGTGTCGAAAAACCAGCCGTTGTCTTCTACGTGAGGCAGCAGCGCTTGCGCCGCCTGGCGGCTCAGCGCCTTGAACCCGCACTGCGTGTCCCGCACCCCCAGCCCCAGCCAACCCCGCGCGAGTTGGTTGTATCCCCGGCTCAACACCTCCCGCTGCCACGACCGCCGCACCGCCGAAGCTCTCAGAAGCCGCGACCCAATCGCCACGTCCGCCTGCCCGCCGGCCACCGCACCAATCAAGGGTGGAAAGCAGGCTAATTCGGTCGATAAATCCACGTCCATGTAACTCAGAACCTCCGCGTCGCTCGCCAACCAAGCCGCTTTGAGCGCCCCACCCCGGCCCGCTCGGTCCCGATGGACCGCCTGGACCTCCTCGTACCGGGCCGCCAACTCGAGCGCCACCGCCCAGGTCCGGTCCGTCGAGCCGTTCTCG
>JAJXTA010000508.1 GCA_021784265.1 bacterium
TTGCCGTGCGATCCGCTGGATGGTGGCCACGCAGGCCTCCTGCGGGGATAGCCCCTGCCGCATGAACTCGACGACCAGGAACGAGCCGCAGTAGCGCATGATGTTCTCCCCCAGGCCGGTCGCTCCTGCCGCTCCCACCTCGTTGTCCACGTAAAGCCCGCTGCCGATGATCGGCGAGTCCCCGACCCGACCCGGCAACTTGCCCCCCAGCCCGCTGGTATGACATCCCCCAGCCAGAGTGCCATCCGCACCCAAGACCAAGAGAGAAATGGTGTCATGGCCCTTGGGCGGGTGTTCGCCCCCGGGCGGATGGGCCCGCTCGGCCAGCCGTTTCTTTTGCCAGGCGCGGTATCGTTGGCGGGCATCGACCTTGACCGATTCGAGGCCCTCCTGAAGCGCGAACAGCCGGGCCCCCTCCCCCGCCAACATCACATGGGCGGTCTTCTCCATCACTCGCCGGGCGGCGGTGATCGGATGGCAAATCCCCTCCAGGGCCGCCACGCTGCCGGCGCGGTGGCCCGGTCCGAACATGATACAAGCGTCCAATTGCACCACCCCCGCCGCGTTGGGCGTGCCATTAAGGCCGACGGACCGGTTGGTACGATCCGCTTCGACCAGCCGGATGCCCTGCTCGACGGCGTCGAGCAGGGAGCCGCCTTGCGCCAGTGCCTGCCGGGCCCGTTCGTTGGCCGCCTGGCCGAAGCGCCACGTCGAGACCATCAGCGGCCACTCCTCCCGCCGGGCGGTGTTGCCGCTGGCGGCGGCGCCTCGCCCGACCACTCCGCTCCCGGCCAACGCCAGGGCGGTTCCCGCCATGAATCTCCGTCGTGACATTCCCATATCATTGGTTCCTTAACCCCGGCCCTAACTGCGGCACCGCCCGCGGTCACGGACCGACCGGTCTCCGCGGCGCGGCGCCGGGCGCACGAGCGCTCGGGCGCGGGAACGGCGCAGTTTGCGAAAAAGGGAAGTTGCGGCCAAGGGAAAAACCGGGTATTCCAGCCTTGGCGATGCACCGTGAGCAAGTTGGCAGCAGTGAGGGGCCCGGCGGCCAGGCGAACCATGCGGGCTAAACCTTTGACGCGCCTGCTGAGGCTGGCCCTTATGGCTGGGCTCGGCGGCTTGGCCCCACTGCCAGCCGCGGAGCCGTCTTCGCCCTTCCCGTGTCCCGAGTCCACCATCGCCCATTATACGGCCTACCGGACCTCCCACCCGCCGCACATCGACGGTCACCTGGACGAGCCGGCGTGGCGGCGCGCCCCGCGCTCGCCCCGCTTCGTCGATATCCTCACGGGCCAACCCACCCGCTACGCCACCCACGCCGCCGTGCTCTGGGATGAGACGCGGCTTTACGTGGGCTTCTGGGTCGAGGAACCCAACGTCACCGCCACCCTCACCGCTTACGGCTCCCCCATCTACGAGAACAACGATGTCGAGGTCTTCATCGCGGGACGCGACGCCTATTACGAATTTGAAATCAACGCTTTGAACACGGTCTATGAGGCTTTCTTCATCTGGGACGAGGCCTACGACCGGGACGGCTACGGCACGGTGCCCCAGTTCGACCGCGCCAATCCCAAGGTGCGTCCGTTCAACGGCGTCGGGTTCACCACCCACCCGCGCGGGCGGCGCACCGGTTCCTGGGCCTGGCGGTTCCCGGGCCTCCAGACGGCGGTCCACATCGACGGCACGCTCAACCAGCCCGCCGACCGGGACCGGGGCTGGACCGTCGAACTGGCGTTCCCCTGGGCGGGCATGGAATGGCTGGCCAAACCCGAGGGCCGATCCCTCCCGCCGCACCACGGCGACGTCTGGCGCCTGGATTTCTCCCGGTTCAACCAACAGAAAGCCCCCCCGCCCGCCCGCGATTCCGGCGGTTGGGTCTGGAGCCGGCATGGCGCCTGGGATTCCCATATCCCCGAGTGCTTTCCTTATCTCCGCTTCTCGACCAATGACGTGCTGACGCGCAAGACCTCCCCATGAAAAAGCTTTGCCTCCTGTTGGCGGCCAGCCTGGCCGCCACTCCCTGGCTGCACGCCACCGTGCGGCTGCCGGCCCTGTTCCAAGACCACCTGGTCCTCCAGCGCGACGCTCCCGTCCCCGTCTGGGGCTGGGCCAAGCCCGGCGAACGCGTCACGGTCAAACTGGGAGCCGAAAAGCCCGTGCGCACCAAGGCCGACGCCCGCGGCCAGTGGCGCGTTGACCTCAAGCGCAACCACGCCAGCATGCGCCCGGTCCAGTTAGTCGTCGCGGGCGAAAACACCATCGTCCTCAACGATGTCCTGGTGGGCGAGGTCTGGGTCTGCTCCGGACAGTCCAACATGGAACGTCAGCTCGGGCCGCGCCCGCCCCAACAGCCCATCCTCCACTGGGCCGAAGAGGCCGCCGCGGCCAATTACCCGCAGCTCCGCATGTTCACCGTCCGCAAAGCCACCGCGGACCAACCCCAGACGGATTGCCAGGGGGCCTGGGCGGTCTGCAGCCCCAGCACCGTTACTGACTTCTCGGCGGTCGGTTACTTCTTCGCCCTAAAACTCTACCAGGAGCTGGACGTGCCGGTGGGCATGATCCACAGCTCGTGGGGTGGCACGGTGGCCGAGGCTTGGACCAGCCTGGACGCCTTGGCGGTGAATCCGGCCTTCGACGCGATTGTGCATCGGCGCTCCACCGCCCGCGCGGGCAACCCGAACCGGGCCGCCGTCCTCTACAACGCGATGATCGCCCCCCTGATCCCCTACCGCATCCGGGGCGTGATTTGGTATCAGGGCGAGTCGAATGTCTCACGGGCCTGGCAGTACCGCTTGCTCTTCCCCACCCTCATCAACGATTGGCGCGCCGCCTGGCACGAAGGGACCTTCCCGTTCTATTACGTGCAGATCGCCCCCTTCCGTTATGGCCGCGAGGACCCACGGGCCTGTCCCGAGCTCTGGGAGGCCCAGATGATGACCTTGCAGGTTCCCCACACCGGGATGGCCGTGCTCACGGACATCAGCGACGTGCATGACATCCATCCCCCCAACAAGAAGGAAGTCGGGCGCCGCTTGGCGCTCTGGGCGCTGGCCAAGGACTATCGCCACCACTTGGTCTTCAGCGGGCCCCTCTACCAAGAGCTGAAGATCGAGGGCGCCGCGCTCCGGCTCTCCTTCCAATACACCGGCGCCGGCTTGGCCACCCGCGACGGCGCACCGCCGGATTCCTTCGAGGTCGCCGGGGTCGATCGCAAGTTTGTCCCCGCCCACGCCCGGATCGAGGGGGACACCGTGGTCGTTTGGTCCGACACCGTGAGCCAGCCGGTGGCCGCCCGCTACGCTTGGCGCGACGGCGCCCAGCCGAACCTGATGAACAAGGAAGGGCTGCCCGCCTCGCCCTTCCGCACCGACCGTTGGCCCGCCGTGACCGCGGACCGCCAGTGATCGCCCCGGCTGTTACCATGAGGTCGCTCCTCAGCTTGCTGGCCGCCACCTTGGTCAGCGCCCTCTCGCTCACCGCCGCCCCGCTCTCCCTCGCCCTCTGGCCCCACGGCGCCCCGGACGACCCACCCGGGCTGGGCCCGGAGGAGGATACGACCAAACCCACCGACGGTCTGGTGGCGGGGAGGCGGGTCATCCGGTTGGGCAACGTCACGGGCCCGACGCTGACGGTCTATCGGCCCGCACCGGACCGGGACAGTGGCGCCACGGTCT
>JAJXTA010000509.1 GCA_021784265.1 bacterium
GTGCGCCCGGGCCAACAGGCCCGCCGCCGCCCAGTACCCGAGCGGGCCCGTCGCCGCCGACCGGTAGAAGCCTTCGAGGGTCGGGGCGGTATAGGCGGTTCGACCGCGAGCCACTAAGGCCGACTCGTGCACGAGGGTCCATGCCCACGAGCCGTCTGGCAGCAGCTTGTCGGCCAACGGGAGCAGCAAAGAGACCACCGCCGCGAGGTAATCGTTCTGATCCGCCGGCGGTTCGGGCACGACGAACTCCTCCTCACCGCGAGGCGGGTTGGGATAGGCCCCGCGCACTTGCTCCAGCGGGCGCAGCGCCTCCGGAAGCCGGAGGGCGTCGAGGAGTCCGGGGAGGTGGGCCCACGTGGCGGCGGCCACGTTCGTGCCGAGCAAGGGAGGTAATAGATCGGAGCGGAGCGCCGCCTCGGTGAGAAAGGCGAGGCTGGAACTCAAGGGCGCCTCGGGTCGGAAGGCGTCCGTCAAGCGCGCCCCGGCCCGCTCCGCCAGCTTGGTCTCGCGCCGGCAGCGTCCGCGTTCAAACTCCACTCGCACTCCGGCGGTCAGGCCCGTGGTGAAGGTCTCGGAGAACTCCAGGATTCGTCCCGTCCGGGTTTCGGTCCTCAGAACCAAGTCCGCGTTGCTGTACACCAACCGCCCGCAGTCGAGCCGGGCCACGGCGCCGGTCGCGTGGGCAAGGTCAACAAACAGCACGGGCGGCAGGCTCACCGCGAGGCTGGTGGGGATGCGCCCAGCCTCGTCGTCGGCGCCGAACCCGGCGCCGATCTGGAGATCGAACTGCCGCTCGTCGTTCGCCGCCGCTGAGCCAGTGGCGTTGATGAAGGCCTGGAACTGTGCCCCGGGACAAGCCAACACTAGTTTGCGCCCGCGCGCCGGTGCGAACAACTCCACCCGACCCGCCTTGACGACCAGCCCGCCGGGACCTGGGCGGGACGCCGCGCCGCGGGGTGCCGTTTCGACCAACGCCACCTCCCCCCGAGGCGACAGCAGCAGTTCGACACCGGTCGCGGTCGTCGGATAACCTAGGACTTCGATCACAATATCCTCCCGCCGTCGGTGCAGCCCCGCCAACCAGGCCCGGGCCTGGAGCAGGGCTCGTTCGAGCGGCGAGAACTCCTGCGCCAACGGCGGGGCCGGGGGGTACTCGGCCAGCGCCACCCGCACATCTACCTTCGGGGCCGCGTCAGCCGCACTCACGGTGATATGGAAATCCCGGAACCGGGCCGCTTGCCAGAGCCGGTCCGCCAGCCGCGTGGCGCCCGCGCGCGTCAGCTCCATGCCCGGCCGCAACTCGAGATACCGGAGCAGCGCTTCCCGGCTGTCCTTCTTGTTCCCGACGCACTCGATCTGGTTCACCAACCGGCGCGGTCCCAGGGTTCGGACCTGGACGCCTAAGCGCGCGCGCCGCGTGGCGGCCTCGCGCGCGATGGCCACCTCGACTTCGGGAAAAAACCACCCCCAGTCGGCCAGCACGTCGGTCACCTCCCACTTCAACCGCTGCCGGTCATAGTCCGACAGGGGGGCCGGCTGGTCCTTGACCCAGGGGGCCTCGGTGTCCGATGGCTTCTTCGGCGCGGTCTCGTCCACGACGGCGGTGTCGGGCGCCCGGTCCGCGAAGCTGAAGCTCTGGGTCGGGTCCGTGCTCGAGGCCGGTGGGGCGCGCAGCCGCCGCACGATCGCCCGGGCAAGTGCCCCCTGAACCCCACTGACCTTGATCGCCCCACACCGGAAGCGCGGGCCCTCCTCGACTCGGACCCGCACCAACCCGGTCGCGAGGTCCGGTTGCGCTTCCACGCGCACCTCCGGAAAGCCGAGATGCTGATAACCCACGCTCAGCTTGCGCTCCAACGCCTTTAGGTAATCCGCTCGTGGGGCGAGCGGGTGCGACACCTCGCCAAAATCAGTCGTGCCCGCCAGCCCAAGGCGGAGCGCTTCCACCGAAAACGATCGCGCGCCCACGAACGAAAGACGCCCCAGCTCCCCCAACTCCCCCACGCGCGGCGTCGCCACCGTTGTCCCGCTCGCCGGCGGGCTCGCGGCCGTGCCCTCCTGGCTGTTCGCGGTGGGCTCCGTCCGTGCCGGACCTTTGCGATCCGCCGCCGCGGCCGTCGCCACGGGAACCGCCCAGCCGAGGCGGAGCGCCAGCAGCAGGAGCACCCTTCCTTGCACAAGCGTGGGAGGATTGGGTTTCGACGACCAACGGTTCCGGGCGACGGGTCCTGGCCTCACTTGCATGGGGGCGATTCTCCGTCGGCCGCACTCGAATGTCGAGGGGCGGCTTACCCGGTGCCGGGGCAAAGGCGCAGAAGGAACAGGGAGGCCGAAGGTGGGCCGCAAAAGGGCACGAGGAACGCGGAGCGGGGCCAGACGGGAGCCGCGAAAAGGCGCAAAGGGCGCAAACGAAGAGGGAGGTTGAAGGGCGGCCGCGAAAGGGCGCAACGAACGCCGAGGGGAGAGCCAGAGGGGAGCCGCGAAGAGGCACAAAAGGCGCAAAAGGAAGACCCAGAAATGAATTCAGGCGCCATCACCTCCCGACGAGCCACCAACCGTTGCGCGGCACAGGCTGCGACGATCCGGCGGATACCCCGACGAATCACCGCGGCATCAGCGCGAACACCCCCCAGCCCAGGTATTCACGCGTGTAAGTGACGTGGCGCTCCGGTTCCGAGGACAGTTTGGCTCGAACCTCGTTCGCGAACGCGTCGTCGGGATTGGCTTCAAGCCATCGGCGCATGGTGAGCCATTTGGCCGCCTCGTATCTGTCCCAGCCGTCTTGGTCCGCCAGAACCATTTCCACGACGTCGTAGCCACGGTGGCCGAAAGACGCGAGGAGCGCTGGAAGCATGCGAAAGTCGGAGATGGAGTGGGCAAGACACCCCCGGGCAACCTCTTCCGTCGGCGGTAGCCGCCGCCAGTAGGGCTCGCCGATGAGGATGATTCCTCCGGTGCGTAGGCTCCGCGCCAGAAGCGCGATAGTGCCGAGGACTCCCCCAGCGATCCAGGTGGCACCGAGACAGGCTGCCACACCGGCCTTGTCGGCTGAGACGTAGCCGGCGGCCTCGCCGTGGATGAAGTTGACTTGACCGGCGACGCCGAGTTCTTCGGCGCGGCGTCTCGCCTGCTCGGTGAACAGCGGGCTCATGTCGATGCCGGTGCCGCTGACTCCGTAATCGCGTGCCCAGGTGCATAGCATCTCCCCCGAACCGCTGCCGAGGTCGAGCACGCGGGTCCCCGCTTCCAGCCGCAGCGCCGCGCCGAGAGTGGCCAGCTTTTCGGGGGTGAACGGGTTATGGATGCGGTGAGCACTCTCGGTGATGGTGAAGATCCGTGGAATGTCCATTTCGGGAACCCTCCCTATGGGTGTTAATAGCTTCGGTGACGCGCTAACAAGGAAGTAGCAAGACTTGCTTACCCGCCCCTTCCGGAAGCGATGCAAACGGCTCCGTTCCGCCGGAGGAGAATTCGCCTTTCATGAACGCCACGCTAACCCCTCCTCCCGCGAGATGTAAAGCGCATCCCAGGGCATCCCCGGATGCCATTGTTACAGCCGAGGGTCCACCGGCTCGCTTTCGAGCGCCAGGACTCCGAACACGCATTCGTGGACCCGGCGGAGCGGTTCCTGGCGCACAAAGCGCTCCAAGGCTTCGATCCCCAACGCAAACTCGCGGAGCGCC
>JAJXTA010000510.1 GCA_021784265.1 bacterium
CATAGGGCTGCCCCACGCCCTGCCCATTGTAGTAACACACGCCGAGGTTATGTTGCGCGCTGGCGTTGCCTTGCTCGGCCGCCTTCCGATACCACTTCACCGCTTCCGCGTAGTCTTGTGGTACGTCCTGGCCGGCGTCGTAACACCAGCCGAGGTAGGCTTGCGCGTCGGCATTGCCTTTGTCGGCGAGCGCCTTCTGCGCCTCCAGAGGGTCCGGCGCAAAATCGTCCGCCGTTAACGTGCCCGCCAACGTTGGCCCCACCCCGCTCAGAGCCGCCGGCTGGGCTGTTTGCCTCTGCCTCCCGTGCCACCAGGTCCATGCGCTGGCGAGCAACAATCCCGCGACGACCGTATAGATGGCAACGGCGACCGGCTTTGGCAGTTCCCAGTTGCGGCGAGACACGGGTTTCTCAGAGATGGCCGCCAAGCCCCCCCCGGCATCTTCGCCCACGGCAGGGGGAGCGCCGTCCGCGTTTGCTTCATCCGATGTCACGGCAGCAAATAGGCAAGGCCCATGCCAGAGGACAACGGCGGCCGCGGAGGGCGCTTCCCGGCCCACGGAAGGGGAACAGGCGCGGGAGGTTCTGAGCGGATCGCTCCTTCTCCCGGCAGAGAGGCCGGGGCGGGCGGGCCGGGCCGGCGTCCAAGAGTTGGACGGCTGGGCGCCAGCGGGAAGTCTCGCCGCACGCAGCGTGCAAAGCGGCGGTGGAGGTTTCGGGACTGGTTGGGGACGACCGGTGGTGCCCGCTTGCCGCACCAGTCAACGCCTGCGCCAACGGGTGGAAGAAATCTTTGGCTGGATGAAATCGGTGGGCGGCTTGCGGCGCACCCGCTATCGCGGCGTGGAGCGGACGCAGGCTTGGGCTTATTTCGTGGCCGGGACGTACAATTTGCTGCGGATAACCCATCTGGGAATGAGTTTGCGGGCCGGATGAAGGACGCGCGCGTTCAGGGGGCTGCTCGGATCGGACCCAAGACCCGATCAAAGCAGCCGAGCGGGGCAGTTACCTGGCAAAAATCCGCGCTTCGCAGTGACCAATAATTGATGGAACCATGACTCAAATACAGATCGGGCAAAAATCAACCAGTATTGCAGCAGCCTGCCAACGGCCAAACCGCGGCGTAGAAGCCCAGGCCCGCGGTGTAGTCTCCTTAAGGCGGAAGTTTTTCGTGGCCGAAGCCGATGTAGCCGTGCAATCCCTGAGAGTGAGAGGTAATGAGGCAGTCTGGCCGGATCCAGTTGTGTTCGTCACTCCAATGACTGTCGCGGCGAGCAACCAGCAGAGCCTCGCGGTTGTTATGCGTTTCATGATCGTGCCAGTTCTCCAACAACTTGTCAGCGGCCGTGCGGTTGCGTCTCAGAGCCGACCCATTCCTGGCGGGTCGCGATGGGCACGTATCCGGCTTCCATCCCCTTGGGCGGGAGGACCAACTGTGCGGGGTCAAGATCGCACAAGGCCCCTACCGTGGGCGGGGCGAGGTAATCGCGATCCTTCGGCCAGGAGCGATGAATCATCTCCACTCGTTTCTGGAGTTGCTCGCGCTCCTCTTTGGTGAGACCGGCATTGAGCAGCGCCGGCTGATCAGCGAAACGATACCAATAGTAAGTCACCACGCTGTCATCGCCGAGCCGCGCCTGGAACGGGCCGGCCACAGGCCCCGGCTTCTTCCAGCAACTGTCCGGTTCCTCGGGCGTCGTGTAGGGCTCCGGCGTCCCCTCCGCCGGTCGCGTCCACTGGATCTGCCGGAGGCCCGTCTCCACCGGGACCTCCTCGGCGGCTACCGGCACCCACTTCGCCTGCTTTTCGTCGCGACCGTTCTCCAGACGGAAATACTCCGGGAGGGTGACGAGGCCGCCCCCCTTCTCCGTAAGGGTGTCCTTCCACTGAACGCCAAAGGTGCGCGGGCCAATGGCCGTGGGCGTGCCGAACGCATTCCAGGCGATGGGCACCTTCTTCTCCGGCCCGGCGTCCTCATGCCACCAGATCTGCCAGGTGGCATACCCCTTGTCGCCGAAGACGCGCTGGTAGGCCCCCTGGGGGGCAATGGCACCTTTACTTGGACTCCCGCCGGCGAACCACGCGGCCACCGCGTTGTAGAGCGCGGTCCGGTCGTAGGCGGTATCCTGATGCACGAGCACCGAGGCGCCACGCTCGTCCCGCGGGAACGAGATCGGAGCGATGCGCGCGTACCACTCCCCCCGATCGTCGGACGCCAGGCGGCAGGGGGTGTATTGCGTCTCCATCTGCACGGCCCGGTTCGGATCCATCGGCCGGCTGTCGAGAAGCTGGCCCGCGAGGCGCGGCTCCCGCACGGTGGCGTGCGACCAGAAGTAAGGCGGGAAGAACGCGACGGGCCCCTTGAAGTTTTTCGTGCTCAGGAACAAGGTCCAGCAGTTGGCACCGGTGGGGATCGCCTTGCCCTCGGTGGTCGGCTTCGGCTCGCAGAGCGGCAGGTTGAGGTAGCCGTACCCGAACAGGCCGCCGCACTCGCCTTGCTTCACGTTCAAGCCGTCCAGGGGGAACAGGAGCCAGGGGCTGAACTGCGCCACCCCGTACAATCCGCGCGGCTTTTGCCAGGTGCCCGCGCCGTGCGCCGGCCCATTGGCGATCTCGGAGAAGTTCGGCCCCACACCCCCCATGATGAACTTCGGCGTGGTCGTGGGAAAGCGCGTGTCGGTCCACCAACCGAGCCCTCCCTCTACATCCGAGTACAGGTTCTTGGGGGCGGCGCCGTCATACTGCGCAAACATCCACGTGCCCGGCAGCCCCGTTTGCATGCGGTGGCCCGGATAGTAGCTCAGCAGCGGCCACGCGGCCACGTACATCGAGTAGCCGGCGTTGTACTGGCGATCGACCCGCCCGGCGTGCGGAATGATCATATAGCCGCCGACGTGCTCGTTTCGATGCGACGGGCCGACGCCCTGCGCCGGCGTGGCGTCACTCGCCGACGACAGCCAGGCGGTGATTCCGATCATCAAGCAGCTAACACAAACGAGCTTCACACGGCTTGCGTTGGAAAGTTTCATTGTTTCTCTTCTCACCGCGTCTTCTGGAAATCCATCATCGCCTCGGCAAAGGCCTTGCCGATCGGCGCCACGATCCTTGCAGCACCCAAATAATGGTAGCCTCCGTTGGAGATGCCCTTCATGAGTTTCAACTCCTCCGGCGTGAAGGTCTCCGCCAAGGCCTTCTTGCGGGCCTCGTCTCTCCCCGCCCGGTCCAGGCTGGGATTCTTCTTGAACTCGCGATCCATCTTCGCGTTGAATTTCTCCCTCCGCTGTTGCAGCGCGCCCAAATCGTCGTCCCAGAAGGGCGCCGTCTGCACCGCCACCACGTTGCCCTTGAACTCAGGCAGCAACGTCGGCGCAACCTGCGCCCTGCGGAGGGCCTGAATATTCGGTCCTGCTTTCCTGCCATCAACCCCGATGACGCCAATGACGAAGGGCATTTGCGGGGCCGACAAATCCTTGCGCACATCGCGGATGAACCTCTCCAGCAGTCGCCCATACTCGTCGTAATCGTTGTTCGGGTAAGTCCAGGTGCTGACAAGATCGTTCCATCCCTGAAACCAGACGAAGCCAGCGAGTTCGTAGCCCTGGTGCGGGTCGTACTCCGGCACGACCCGTTTGAGGTCCGCCACCACCTTCTTCACATGCTCGATCATG
>JAJXTA010000511.1 GCA_021784265.1 bacterium
GATCACGGATTACTTTATGGGGACGGCGTGTTTGAGGGGATCCGGGCGTACAACGGGCGGGTCTTCAAGCTGCGGGAGCACGTGGACCGGCTCTTCGCCTCGGCCAAGGCGATCATGCTGGACATCCCGCTGACGCCCGCCCGGATGGTTCAGGCGGTGGTGGCGACCTGCCGGAAGAACAAGCTGCGCGACGGTTACATCCGGTTGGTCGTGACCCGTGGGCGCGGGACGCTGGGACTGAACCCCAACCGTTGCCGCCGCCCGTCGGTCATCGTGATTGCCGACCGGATCCAGCTTTATCCGCCGAGCTTCTACGAGCGCGGGCTGGAGATTGTGACGGTGCCGACGACGCGGAACCTGAACAACGCCGTCAACCCGGCCATCAAGTCGCTCAACTACCTCAACAACATCCTGGCCAAGATCGAAGCCAACATCGCCGGGTGTGAAGAGGCGATCATGCTCAACGCCGAGGGGTATGTGGCGGAGTGCACGGGGGACAACCTGTTCATCGTCAAAGGGAATGTAGTCCTGACTCCGCCGCTTTACTCCGGGGCGCTGTATGGCATCACCCGCGGCGTGGTGATCGATCTGGCCCGGGGGGACGGCGTGGGGGTCGAGGATTTCGCCCCGCTGACGCGCTACGATCTGTTCAACGCCGATGAGTGTTTTTTGACCGGGACGGGCGCGGAGTTGATCCCCGTGGTGAAGATCGACGGGCGGAAGATCGGAACGGGCAAACCCGGCCCGGTGACCCGCCGCTTGGTCCAGCTCTACCGGGCGTTAACCCAGCGCAGTGGCGAACCCATTTGAGCGCGGGATTCCACCCTGCCGCGCCTTGACTTGCCGGGGATTTGCGCCGATATAGGTGGTGGTTGTTTATGCTGTGCATGATTTGCAAACAGAACGAGGCGAAAGTCCATCTCACCCAGGTGGACGGGGGCAAGATTAAGAAGGTCGATTTGTGCGAGGACTGCGCCAAAGCCAAGGGAGTCGATGACCCCACGGGCTTCTCGCTGGCCGACTTGCTCCTGGGTTTGGGCGCGTCGCAAGAGATGGCCCAGGCCACCGCGGGGGGTGAGACCCGTTGCCCGACGTGCGGCTTCACCCAGGCCGACTTTAAGAAGTCGGGGCGGTTAGGCTGCCCGGAGTGCTACCAAACCTTCGCCGAAGGCCTCGAGGGGCTCCTGAAGACCATGCACAAGGGGACCCATCACACCGGCAAGGTGCCCCACGCCGCCGCCCCGCCCGTCCGGGCCTTGCACGAACGCCTCCAGCTCCTCCAACGCCGCCTCGACCACGCGGTCGCCCGCGAGAATTTCGAGGAGGCCGCCCGCCTGCGGGACGAAATCAAAGGGCTGAAGGAAGGCTTCAGCGGCGTGCTCACGGCCTGAGCCCATGAGCAAACTGCACCAATTCCTCTCGGCGCCCGCCGACGCCGCCAAGCGGAGCGGCCCGCAGGACAAGATCGTCTTGTCCAGCCGCGTGCGGTTGGCGCGCAATATGAAGGGGTTCGCCTTCCCCGGCTGGGCGAAGAAGACGGACCGCGTGCGGGCGTGCGAGGTGATCCGGGCCGCCGTGGAGGCGCTGCCGCAGATGGCGGGGGCCCTGGCGGAAACGATGGATGCCCTCAGCCCGCTGGATAAGCAGATCCTGGTGGAACGGCACTTGATCAGCCGCGAGCACGCCGCCAAAGGGGCGGGCAGCAGCCTGGCCATGAGCCGCGACGAGGCGCTGTGCGTCATGATCAACGAGGAGGACCACTTGCGGATCCAATGCCTGCGCCCGGGCCTGCAGTTGCGCGACGCCTGGGTCTTTATCGACCAGGTGGACACCGCCTTGGAGAAGAAGCTGGACTACGCCTTCTCGCCCGAGCTGGGCTATCTGACAGCCTGCCCGACCAACCTGGGCACGGGGATCCGAGTCAGCGCCATGCTCCATCTGCCCGCCCTGGTGCTCGCCGAGCAGATCAACCAGATCATCCAAGCGGTCAACAAGCTCGGTCTGGCCGTGCGCGGCCTCTATGGGGAGGGCACGGAGGCCTTGGGCAACATTTTCCAGGTCTCCAACCAGATGACCCTTGGGGAAGCGGAAGCGGACATCGTCGAACGACTGAACAAGGTCGTGGCGCAGATCATCGAGCATGAGGAGAACCATCGCCTCACCCTGCTGGAGAAGAAGCCCAAGATGGTCTTCAACCACATCGGACGGGCCTACGGCATCCTCGCCAACGCCCATAGCATTTCGTCCAAGGAAGCGATGAACCTGCTCTCCTTGCTGCGCTTGGGGTTGGAGCTGAACCTGTTTCCCGGAGTGGAACGCGCCTTGGTGGACGAACTGTTTATCATTACCCAACCAGCCCACCTCCAGTTGCGCTTTTCCGAGAAACTCACCGCGGAAGAGCGGGACGTGTTGCGTGCCGACATGGTGCGCGAGCGGCTCCGGCCGGTCAACCGTCCGGCCACCCCGCCGCCCGTGCCCAGCCCGCCGGACAAACCCGCCCCACCCTAGCCTTCTGGGGCGGGTTGGCCTCCGCCAACCGCCCCGCCCAGAGTTATGAGCGACGAATCGATGAACAACTTTACTCCCCGCGCACAGCAGGTCTTGGCGTTGGCGCGCAAGGAGGCGGACCGTTTCAACCACAACTTCGTGGGGACCGAGCACCTGTTGCTGGGGCTGATCAAGCTCGGGCAAGGGGTCGCCGTGAACGTGTTGCAGAAAATGGGTTTGGACCTGGAGACGGTGCGCATGGAGGTCGAGAAGCAGGTCGGCACCGGCCCGGACCAGAAGATGATCGGGAACATCCCGTACACCCCGCGGGTCAAGAAGGTCCTCTCGTTGGCCGCCAAAGAGGCCAAAGCCCTCAACCATACCTACGTCGGCACCGAACACATTCTCCTGGGGCTCTTGCGGGAGGGGGACGGGGTGGCGGCGCGGGTGTTGAAGAATCTCGATGTCGATATCGAGCAGACGCGCCAGGAGATTCTCAAAGAGCTGGACCCAAATTTCAGCGCCGCGGAAGAAGCCCCCTCGGGTGAGGCGTCCGAGAAGCCGGCCGAGAAAAAGGGTGAGGTCAAGACCCCGGCGCTCAAAGCCTTCGGGCGGGACCTCACCGAGATCGCTCGCAAAGGGGAGATGGACCCCGTCATCGGGCGCCAGAACGAGATCGAGCGCGTCATCCAGATTCTGTGCCGGCGCACCAAGAACAATCCGGTGCTCTTGGGCGAGGCAGGCGTCGGCAAGACGGCGATTGTCGAGGGATTGGCTCAGGAGATCGCCCGTGGCAATGTCCCGGAGCTCCTGCGCGACAAACGGGTGATCACCTTGGACCTCGCCCTCATGGTGGCCGGCACCAAGTACCGCGGCCAGTTCGAGGAGCGGATCAAGGCCGTCATGGACGAAATCCGGCGGGCGAAGAACGTGATCCTGTTCATCGACGAGTTGCACACGATCGTGGGTGCCGGCTCCGCCGAGGGCACGATGGACGCCTCGAACATCATTAAACCCGCCCTCAGCCGCGGGGAAATGCAATGCATCGGGGCGACCACGCTCAACGAGTACCGCAAGTACATCGAGAAGGATGCGGCCCTGGAGCGCCGCTTTCAGAGTATCAAGGTCGAACCGCCCACGGTGGACGAGGCGGTGTTGATCCTCAAGGGCTTGCGCCAC
>JAJXTA010000512.1 GCA_021784265.1 bacterium
GGGGATGTCGGCTTCCGGGGCCGCGCCCACGCCCAAGACGGTGTCGATCTGCGCCCAGGCCGCCACGGCGGCGGCCGCCGCCGGCGGGGTCAACGTCCCGTCCGCCAAGCGCCGGTTTTGATCTCGGACCCAGTCGAAGATCGCTCCCCAGGCGGCAGAGACGTTGAGGTCGTCGTCGAGCGCCGCAGTGAAGCGGGCGACCAGGGCCGGCTCTGGGGGGGCGGCGACGGTGCCGGCCAGCTCCCGGAGTTTGCCCAGGCACTCATCGAGGCGGGCCAGGGCCACGCGCGCCCCTTGCAGACCCTCGAAGGTGAAGTTGGACGAATCCCGGTAATGCGCCGTGAGGAGCAGATAGCGAATCTCCCGCCCGGTGAAGCCTTGACTCAGCAGGTCGCGCAGGGTGAAGAAGTTCCCGAGGGACTTGCTCATCTTCTTGCCCTCGACCAGGAGGTGGGCGCCATGGAGCCAGCAGCGGACGAACGGTTGGCCGGCGGCCTGAGGGCCGGCGCCTTCGCTCTGGGCGATCTCATCCTCGTGGTGGGGGAAGGCGAGGTCTTCGCCGCCCAGGTGGAGGTCGAAGCTCGGCCCGAGGAGCTTCATGCTCATGGCGCTGCACTCGACATGCCAGCCGGGCCGGCCCTCGCCCCAGGGGCTGGGCCAAAAGACCTGGCCGTCCTCAGGCACGCGCGCCTTCCAGAGGGCGAAATCGGCGACGGCTTCTTTGGCGTATTCGTCGCCCCGGACCCGCTCGCCCAGACGCATCTGCTCGAAGTCGAGCTTGACCAAGCGGCCGTAGAGATGACCGGCGGCTCGGTACTTCTCGATGCTGAAATAGACGGAGCCGTCCGCGGCCTGATAGGCGAAGCCGCGTTCCATCAACCGCTGGATCAGGGTGATGATCTCCGGGATGTGGTCCGTGGCCCGGGGCTGGTGGTGGGGGGCGCGCAGATTCAGCGCCCGGGCGTCTTCGGCAAAGGCCGTCTCGTAACGAGCGGTGTAGTCGCGCAACGGCGCCCCAGCGGCCCGCACACGGGCGATGATCTTGTCTTCGACATCGGTGATGTTCATCACGTGCCGCACCGTGTAACCGCGGAACTCGAGGTAGCGGCGCACCAGGTCCGCAAAGACAAAGGTGCGGAAGTTGCCGATGTGCCCAAAGTCATAGACTGTCGGCCCGCAGCAGTACATCCCCACTTGGCGGCCCGCCGGGTCCAGCGGCACGAATTCTTGCAGGGAGCGCGACAGTGTGTTGAAGAGCTTCAGGGCCATAGAACAACCCGCCGGGTCGGTTCCCGCCCGCGCGTGGGGGCCAGTGTGGTTTTTCCTCTCCGGCTTGGCAACGAATCTGTCATGGAAAATGAGGACGGCCACCCATCGCTGTTCCGCTTTCGGACCGGCGGCAGCCCCGGGTCAGTGCGGAAACGGAACGAAACGGGGCGTCGCGCCAGCATGCCCCAGAGAATCTTCAACGCGGCGGGGGAGAAACCTGGCGCAGCTCCGGCCATTTCTGGAGGCGCCGGAGGAGGGCCTGGGGGGTTAACCCCAGGCGGCCGGCGGCGCGGCGGATGCCGCCTCCCGCCTCGTGCAACGCCGTCCTAATTAGTTGATACTCTTGTAGTTCCAAAGGAGGAAGCACCCGGTTGGGCGGGGGCTGCGGGGCGGAACTTGCCCCGGCGGCCAGCGATGGGGCCTCCGTGGGGGTCTCCTGACCCGGCAACCAAGCCAAGTCCAGGTTCAGCCACAGGGCCTCCTCGGGCAACCGCAACAGCGAGCGCTCCAGCAGGTTACGCAATTCGCGGACGTTGCCGGGGAAACTGTATTCCTGCAAGCGTTGGAGGTCGGCGGGCTGCAAGCAGGGGCGGCGCCGGCCATATTTCCCGCAGAGCTGAGCCAGCAACGTCTCGGCGAGCCGTCCCAACTCGGCCCGGCGCGCGCGCAGCGGCGGCAACTGGATCGAGAGCACGTCCAGGCGATACAGCAAGTCGGCGCGGAACCGCCCCTGGCTAACCTCTTGCGCCAGCGAACGATTGGTCGCGGCCACCAGCCGCCCGGTAAAATGAGCCACGTCCGTCGTCCCGAGCGCCCGGTACTCGCGTGACTCCAGAAAACGGAGCAATTTGGCCTGCTGCGGCAGTGGGATTTCGCTGATTTCGTCCAGGAAGAGGGTGCCGGCCTCCGCCGCTTCGACCAAACCCACGCGTCGCTTGTCGGCGCCGGTGTAGGCGCCTTTGGCGCTGCCAAACAATTCGGCCTCAAACATTTCCGCTGGCACGGCGGAACAGTTGAGGGCCACGTAAGGCCGGTTGGGGGCCGCCGGGCCGTAGGTCCAGCGGTGCAGTTGGCGGGCGGCTACGTCCTTGCCCGTGCCGGTCTCGCCGAGCAGGAGCACGGTGGCATTAGGATGGCGCGCCGCTTGACGCAACGCGGCGACCACGCCGGCCATCGCCGGGGAATCGCCGACCAATTCGTCACCTTCGTGAGCGGCGCCGACGGCCCGCAGACGCTGCTTGACGCGGCGCAGGCAGGCCGTGAAGTCGCGCACATTCAACGGTTTGGTGAGGTAATCGAACAGGCCGTTGCGGGTCAGTTCGATCGCCTGCGCCAAGTCCGGGACCCCGGTGACCATGACGGCCACGGTGCTCGGGGAGCGCTCCAACACCAAGGCGTGCAAGGCGTACCCGCTGCCGTCCGGGAGGCGGTTGTCGAGGATCACGAGGTCAAAGGTGCGCCGGGCGAGGGCCTCGCCGGCCGCCTGGGCTGTGCCGCACGCGGTCACCTCGCCTCCCTCGGCTCGCACCACTTCCTCGAGCATCGCGATGAAGCCCGGCTCGTCCTCGACGATCAAGCATTGAAACGGCATCGGGGTGGTTGGCACCGCCGGTCCGTTGACTGTGGCTGCTGCTTCTCCGCTCTCCAGCTTCATCGCGGCGGGGTTCATAGCCGGCGCAAGCGGAAGAGCTGCAACGGCCCGGGACCGAGTTTGTTGGTGAGCCAGACTACCCCGTCGCCGTCGGTCAAGGCGGTCGTGGTCAGGGTCCAGGTATTACTGCCCACGGCCGGGGCCGAATCGATGGCGAATTGGTAACCCCGGGTGCCGGGGAAAGCGACGATCAGCGCTCCTGCCGCCGGATCAAGCTCGGCCAGGGGCCGGGCAATGATCTGGACGGCCGCAGGGGCACTCACCGCCGCCCCGAGGGCGTTGGAAAGACTCACCGCGTAGGCCCCGCTGAGGACGGGTGACGGAATCCAGAGGGTGAGCGCGGCGTTGGTCTGGCCGGGCAAGGTGACCCCGTCTTTGCTCCACTGGTAGAAGAAGGGCGGCGTGCCACTGGCCGCCACATCCAGGGCAATGGTGTTGCCCACCGCCACGACCTGCGGCAGCGGTCCCCGGGTGATCAGGGGCGGGTCCTGAGGCGGCAAGTTGCTCGGCGCCAACCAATAATTCAGGTAGGCCAGGCCGCGGGCGCCGTTGACCCCATCGATGTCCACCACGTACGGCGTGCCGGCCGTGGCGGGGAATTCGACCACGGTAATGCCGTTGGTGCCGGCTTGGTTGCAGGCGACCGGGATCAGGCTCTGGTAGCCCAACAGCGGCGGCGTGTAGGTGTAAACGGCGATGATCGTGGGAAACTTGCTCCCCGCAGTGTCGAGGTGAAACACGC
>JAJXTA010000513.1 GCA_021784265.1 bacterium
CTGAACAGTGTCGGGAAATGCCGCCCCCCCTGCGGAGCGCAGACCCGGCTGGTCGTGGACAACGCCAGCACCAACGATATCTTCAGCCTGCCCGGCTGGGCGACCAATTCGGTGACCTTCATGGCCTCGACCAACGGCACGCCCATGCTCCTGGAGGCGGTTCAGCCCGGGGCGCTCCTGGACTCGATCCAATTGACTGAGGTGTCGGCGACCACCTTCCTGCCCGAGGAACCGCTGACACCGTTCCTCGGCCAATCGGGCTTTGGCGTGTGGCGATTGGAGATCGCTGACACGCGCGTGGGCGCCACCAATCCCCCGCCGGAGCTGTTGAGTTGGCAACTGGACCTCACCTTCGCGCCACCGACGGTCCCTGCCATCGCCCTGACCAATGGGATGACCTATACCAACACCCTCGCCGCGGGCCAGGCGGGCTTCTTCACGATCGATGTGCCGCGGGCGGCCACCCACGCCACCAACACCCTCACGGCCGGCGCAGGCGTGGACCTCTTCTTCAACCAGAGCGGCGTCCCCGCCGCCGGTACGCAGGCGGGAGATGTCCAACTGTTGACCAACGCCACGGCGGGCATCAGCGTCATCGCCACCAACGGCCTCTGGCTGGCCGACAGCAACGGCATCGCCCTGGGCCCTCCCAGCGGGCTGCTGCAGTTGCAGCCTGGCCAACGCTACTATCTCGAAGTCACCAACGCCGCCGCCCCCACCCAATACACGTTGCGGGTGGATTTCGACGCCTTGGACACCAATGTCTCTGGGCTCACCACGCTGGGCTACGGCCAAACCCTGTTCAGCACCATCGCGGCGACCAATATCATGCAGTACTATCGCTACCGCGTGACCACCAATGCGGTCTCCGCCTCGTTCGAGGTCTATCCGACCAACGGCGACGTGGACCTTTATATCCGCAAGGCGCGGCCCATCCCCGATGCGCTGCCGACGCCCACCGTCTATGACTACGCCAGCGAGAACCCGGGGACTAATGCCGAGATCATCGTCGTCAATCGCGATTCGATCGTCCCGTTGACGCCCGGCGATTGGTACTTAGGCGTGTTGAACGTCGATAGTCACCCGGTGGATTATCGGATCCGAGTGGTCGAGAGCGGCCAGGTGCCCGAGCAGATTTTCGTGCTCACCAACGGCCTCCCGCTGGCCCAGAGTGTAACGGCGGGCTTGCCGACCACTGAATACTTCGTCTTCACCATCACCAACGACGATCCGGTGGTGCGGTTCGACCTCACTGGGCTCAGCGGTCCGGCTAATCTGCTGGCCCAGCTCAACCAGCGCCCCACGCTCACCAACTACTTCCAACTCGATCCGGGGACGCCGAGCGCGCCGGCCCGCATCGTCGTGCGCACCAACGGCGCCTTGCCCAGCCTCAACGGTGTCTGGTACCTGGCCGTGTACGATCCCGGGACCACCCCGGTGAGCTTTAATATCGCAGCTTCGCTCCCCGGGACGAACGTGATGGTGCTGCCCCTGACCAACGGGGTCTGGTTCACCAACACCATCGCCTCGGACACCCTCGGGTTGCCGGCGGCTCTGGACTATTATCAGTACCTGGCTTCGCCGACGGCGCGCTACATCGCCTTCGAGGTGGCGCCGGGCAATGGCGACGTGGACTTAGTGTTGCGGAAAGGCGCGTTGCCTGATCTGACCACGTTCGATTTCCAGAGTGCCAATCCGGGCACGATGCCGGAGGTCATCCGCGTGCGCGCGGGCCAACCGCCGGTGCGTCTCCTGCCCGGCGACTGGTATCTGGGCGTTTACAACCAGGAACTGCACTCCGTCAGCTACCAAATCCGCGCCACCGAGTCCGGCCAGTTCATTCTGGCCTTGCGTCCCGATCAACCCGTAACGCGGACGATCGCGCCTGGGGCGACGCTGGACTTCTATGAGTTCAGCGTCGGGGTGACCGCTCCGGCGGCACTGTTTAGCCTCACCAATGCCACGGGGAACGTGCAGCTCTTTGCCCGGTACGGTTTGCCCTTCCCGGACCCGGGGCTCTACGACTACACCGGCCTCACCGGCGGGCCTGGGAGCACGTGGATCAGCGTGACCACGAACTCGGTCCCCGTGCCGTTGAGCGCCGGGCCGTGGTTCCTCAGCGTGGCCAACGACGACACCAACGCGGTCACGTACACAATCGTGGCGAGCGACCGGGCGGCACCACCGCCGCCGGTCTCCATCAACCCAACGCTCACGGTAACCACTTCGAGCGTCGGTTTCACCTGGACGGCGCCGCCGGGCCTGGATTTCCAGATCGAGTATGCCACCAATATCCCACCCACGTGGATCCTCCTGACCAACGTGATCACCTCGGCGACCGGCACGTACCAATTCATCGACAACGAAACCCAGTCCGGCGGTCGCTCCCATTTCAAGATGTACCGCTTGATCCTCCCGCCCTAGGCGGGCGTATCCCACGGGACGGATGGGTCGCCTGATGAGGCTTCTCAGCCGGCGAGGGTCGCCGGCGTTAGACCCGCGCGCGCGTGTCATGCCACTGGCTGTTTTGGCCCTGAACCCCTCGATTGACGCCGAGTGGATCGTCGCCCGTGTGCGCCCGGAGGAGAAGAACGAGGTCTGCTCCGAGCGCCGATGGCCGGGAGGGAAAGGGGTGAATGTGGCGCGGTGGTTGCGCCGGTTCGGGCGGCGGGCGCGGCTCTGGGTCCCCTTGGGTGGGCTGACCGGGCGGGAGCTGGCCCGCCAACTCCGCCGCGAAGGGCTCCCGGCGCGGGTGTTCCCGGTGTCGCAACCCACGCGTGTCAATGTGATCGTCACCCCCGACGAGGGTCCCCAACTGCGCTTCAACCCCCTCTGGCACCGCTGGCCCCGTGGGGAGTGGCTCCGGGTGGCGGCGGCGCTGCGTGCCCGTCTTCCTCGCCTCCGCTGGCTGGTGCTGTCAGGCAGCCTGCCGCGGGGCATCCCCCGGAGGGCCTACGCCACGCTGATCCGTGACGCCGCTCGCGCCGGTGTCGCCAGCGTCCTGGACTGCGATGGTCCGGCCTTAGCGGCGGCGGTGCCGGCCCGGCCCTGGCTGGTTAAACCCAATGAAACCGAGCTTGCCGAGTGGAGCGGCGAGGCGCTCTCGTCGGATGCCGCCGTGGTCCGGGCCGCGCGGGCGCTGGCCGCCAGCACGGAGGGGTGGGTGCTGGTTTCCCGGGGTGAGCGGGGCGGCTTGCTGGTGCACGCCGCCGAAGGCGTGAGCCTAAGCGCCCGGGCCCCGCGGGTGCGGGTCCGCAACACCGTGGGAGCTGGCGACGCCCTCCTGGCGGCGGTGGTGGATCGCGTCGTCGCGGGGGCTCCGCCGGCCCAATGGCTGGCCTGGGGCTTAGCGGCCGGCAGCGCCGCCGCGGCGTGCGCCCCTGGCCAGTTGCCCGGGCTCCCCACCATCCAGCGCCTGGCCGCCGGCATCCGGATCCGCTCGGGGTCTGGGACGCCGTAGCTCGCTGGGTTCGGGGGTTGCGGACCCTGGCGGGTGTGATACCTTTAGGCATGAACGCCTCTCTGCGCACAGGCCGAGTCGAGCGGACTCCGCTGCGCCCGCGCCAGCATGGCGCGGCGTGCGCCCCACGGTTTCTCGGCCTTTTCTCCTTCACTTCTTTCGCCCTTGGCGCCTGTCTGGTCGGGTGGATGAGCTGGGG
>JAJXTA010000514.1 GCA_021784265.1 bacterium
CCGGGGCCGGCTACGCGGTGGAGACCTCACTGGACCTGAAGACTTGGACCGCGCTCCAGACGGTGAACGCCAGCAATATCCCCGCGAGGGTGACCGACGCCAACCTCGACCCCGCCCAGCCGCGTTGCTTCTACCGGGTCAGAGCCCTCCCCTGACCCGGGGCGCAAGGGCGGTCCTCTGGCCGCTGGACACCGCGTTGGTTCTTCGCGCGAGAAAGGCGCGCCCCGCGCTGGGATTGGTTCCTGGCTGATGGGTTGAGTGTGGGGAGTAACCCGCACTCGCGCCTTGACCTGCCGAGGGATGTGGCTGTTTCGAAACCCGTAGACGCTCGCCGGAGGCCGCGGCTTTCGGCTAACCCACGCCGTCCGCTGGTCGGCCGCCCACGGGGCTGGGGCCGCCGCCCCAGGTGACGCCGCGCCGCGGCTCGGCGGCCCTATTTGCGGACTCGACAACACGGCGCTGCCCAGGTTCATTGCTGCCCAGCCACGACGGCTTATGACAAAGCATTACTTGGGCATCGACCTGGGCGCCGAGAGCGGGCGCTTTATGCTGGGTTCGCTGGAAGGCGGCAAGTTGCAGTTGGAGGAACTCCACCGCTTCTCCAACACCCCGCTGCAGCGGGGCGAGGCGCTCCACTGGAACATTTCCGCCCTCTTCGACGAGGTCCGCGCTGGCCTGGGCCGCGCGGCGGCGCGGGCCCTCCCCATCGCCAGCATCAGCACCGATTCCTGGGGGGTGGACTATCTGCTCTACGACACGCACGGCCAATGGTCCCCGCCCGCGTTTCATTACCGGGACGCCCGCTGCCCCGAGGGGGTTCGGCGCGCCCAAGCCAAGGTGGATTGGCCCACCATCTTCGCCGAGACCGGCATCCAATTCATGCAGTTCAACACCCTCTTCCAACTCGCCGCCGAGCCGCCGGAGCGGTTGGCCCAAGCCGGGCAGATGTTGGGGATTGGGGACGCTTTCAATTACTGGCTCTCGGGCGTGGCCCGCGCGGAAGAATCGTTGGCGAGCACCACGCAGCTCTACGATCCGCGCACGCGCGATTGGTCCCGCGGCCTGCTGACCGCCCTCGGATTGCCCCCGCGCCTGTTCCCCCCCATCGTCCCCTCCGGCACCCGGCTGGGGCCGCTCCGGGCGGACCTGGCCGCCGCTACCGGCTTGAGCGGAGTGACGGTGGTGGCCTCCTGCTCGCACGACACCGGCGCGGCGGTCGCGGCGGTGCCGGCTGACCACGACCCGGCGGGCGGCTCCTGGGCCTACCTGAGTTCGGGTACCTGGTCCTTGATGGGGGTCGAGGCAGCCCGTCCGATCCTCACCGAGGCCTGTCGCGAGTTGAACTTCACCAACGAAATCGGCTACGGCGGTTCCGTGCGCCTTCTGAAGAACATCATCGGGCTATGGCTGGTGCAGGAATGCCGCCGGGCCTGGGCCGGCGCCGGTCCGGGCTACGATTACGCCACCTTGACCGGCCTAGCGGCCCAGGCGCCGCCGTTTGTCTCGCTCATCAACCCGGCCGACGCCCGCTTCGTCAGCCCGGGCGATATGCCGGGCAAGATCGCCGCCTACTGCCGGGAAACCGGCCAGCCGGAGCCGGCCTCGCCGGGGGCCTTCATCCGTTGCGCCCTCGAGAGCCTGGCCCTGCTCTATCGCCGGACGGCGCGTCAACTGGAGCAACTCACCGGCCGCCCCATCACCCGGCTCCATGTCGTCGGTGGGGGCAGCAAGAACCAACTCCTCAACCAATTCACCGCCGACGCCCTCCAGCTTCCGGTATTGGCGGGGCCAGCCGAGGCCACGGCCGCCGGCAATATCCTGGTCCAGGCCCTCGCCTTGGGGGAGCTGCCGTCGCTCTCCGCCGCCCGGCAGGTGGTCCGCACCTCCTTCCCTGTCGAGACCGTGTCGCCGCGTTCCGGCGCAGAATGGGAGGCGGCCTACACCCGCTTTACCTCGCTGCTGGGGCGGTGAACCCAGGTTCGCCACGCCGCGGCGAGCCGCCCCGCGGAACGGCCTCCCTCCGAGGCCAAGTCGAACGGCAGCACTGCATCGAACGCGTGTTGCTGTAGCGTAACATGATCTCCATCGTGCCTTATGTCGTGTCTGCCTAAGTGGACCTGATGTTTAGGCTTGCTTTGGTCGGCGAGACCGGGCAACGTCATCCCTGTTTGGGACTGATCCGACCAAATGGCGTGTGGCGGGTGCGGACCTGCCGGGCAGGGCCCGGTCCCGGGCGAAAGCCTGGTGCGGCCCGACTCGCTGCCGGCGGCGCTTCGCTCCCTGCCACCCGTTGGTTTGGGTTTGCGGTTTCGTTCCCCGTTCACCATCTAGCACCTCCTTTATGAGTTCCTTTCCCGTGCGGCACTGTCGGTGGCCCTGGCTGTTATTGGCCGTGGCGTTGGCCGCCGCTTCTACCCTTCGCGCCGCCGTGACCTTCACGGTCACTCCCGCCGCGGTCACCAATACCTACACCGGCCTGCTGACGTTGCAGGCCAGCGGGCTGGCGGCTGGAGACACCGTCTTGGTCCAGGAGTATCTCGATCTCAACACCAACGGGGTGATTGACGCCGCCGACTGGCTGGTCCAGCAGTTCCCGCTGACCGACGGCCAGCCGGGCATGGTCTTAGGCGGGGTGACGAACCTCAACGTGCCGGGCGACCTGAACCCAACCGCGGGGGCCATTACGGCGACGCTCGCCTTCCAGAATGGCAACTTCCTGCCGCGGGTTGCGGGTCGCTTCCTCTTCCGGCTCTCGAGTCCCGGCGGGCATTTTGCCGCGGTCACCACCCCGTTCAGCGTGACCAGTTTCCCGTACCCGCAGAAGATTACAGGGACGGTGCTGGCCAACGGCGCGGCCGTGCCGTTTGCGACGGCCCTGTTGTTCAACCTGGCCCCGGGCCAGACCAAGCCGCAGGGCCCGATGGTGGGCGCGGTGGCCAACAGCAGCGGGGCTTACACCTTGGCCGCCCCGCCGGGAACGTATATGGTGGCGGGCTTCAAGGCTGATTATCTCCTGAGCCTGGCCGGGGCGCCCGCCCTCACGCTGGGCGCCGGAGCCACGCTCACCACCAACCCCAACTTGGTCCCCGCCACCGCCACGCTCTCCGGTCAAGTGGTCGATGCCGCCAACCGCAGTTTGGGCGTGGGCGGGGTGCTGGTGTCGGCGCGGTCGGCCTCCGGCACGATGGGGGTGGGTGTCACGGACCCCAACGGCAATTTCAGCTTGGGCGTCCAGGCCGGGCAATGGGAGGTCGGGGTCGATGACACCACGCTGGCGGTGCAGGGCTATATGGGATGGCAGAACCGGACCAATGTGAACGCCGGAGCCACGGGCCTTATCCTCCCCCTCCCCAAAGCCACCGCCTTGATCTACGGCACCGTTCAAGACAACCTGGGCCAACCCTTGGCCGGCATCGATGTCTATGTCAGTGATGGTCCCGGCAGCAGCCTGTACGAAATGGACGGCTACACCGACCCCAATGGGCATTATGCCGTCGGGGTCGTGGGCGGCAGCGATGCCTGGTCGGCCGAGGTCAGCACCGACAATCAACCAGGCAACTACCTCTTTACGAGCAGCACCGTGCTGACCTTGAGCAACGGACAGGCGACGCGCTGGGACTTCACGGCGGTTGAAGCCTCGGCTCAAATCACC
>JAJXTA010000515.1 GCA_021784265.1 bacterium
GAATGCCTTGCGCGTTGCGTCCTCGATTTCTGCGGGCGCCCTTGTCTGGTCTGGCGCGGCCTGGACACCTTGGCCTACCGCACACTGACCCGGGCCGAGCGAGGCCAGGACATGTCCTGCGCCTTCCGCTTTGGGCTGGCCAAGGAGTTCTTCCAAGGCTTCGCCAACGAGGCCCGCTGCGCCCTGCACCTGGAACGGCTCTACGGCGAGGAGCCACACCATGTCGTCGAGGCGCTCTTCAAGGCCTTCGGCAAAGCCCTTGATGCCGCGTGTCAGCGCGATCCCCGGTTGGCAGGGCAAGTTCCCAGCACCAAGGGACGGCTGTGACCCGCCTGAATATCGACTCCCGCGGGCGCGTCCAAACCATGTCGAAGAGAATCGACTATCCATCCGCCAGTGATGAGACACTGGTGCGCGGGGCGCAAAAGGGCGACATGCTCGCGTTCGAAGAGTTGGTGGCCCGCCACCGGGACCGGCTTTATGCGCGGGCCTTTAGCATGATGCGCAACGAGGATGAGGCGATCGATCTTTCCCAGGAAGCCTGGGTGAAGGGCTGGCAACGGTTAAAGCAGTTTCAAGGCGAAGCCAGCTTCCTCACCTGGATGACACGGATCGTGATCAATCTGTGTCTGGACCAGTTGCGCCGCCAGAAACGGCTCCGAACCGACTCGATCGAGCAACTGGACGAAGAGTCCGGGGGCGTCGAGCGACAGATGCCCACGGTGACCGTGAACCCAACCGCAGGGTTGGAACGGGCGGAGTTGCGGGCGCGCATCGACAAGGCGCTGCAGCAGCTCTCCTACGCGCATCGGACGGTCCTGATCCTGCATGAATTTGAAGGGCTTGAATATAAAGAGGTCGCCAAGCGAATGGGCTGTTCGATCGGCACCGTCATGTCCCGCCTGTTCTATGCCCGGCGGCGCATGGCCGGGTTGCTGGCGGGCCTCAAAGAAGAACGTGAATCATGAATCCCGAAACGGAACTTAAGTTGCAAGCCTGGGTGGACGGCGAGCTGCCCGCCGCCGAGGCGGCTCGTTTGGCCGCGCAGGCCGCCAATGACCCTGCCCTCCAGGCCCTGGCCCGCCAACTCCGCGCGGTGAAGGCCGCCCTGCCCGGAAACGAACTCGCGCGTTCCGTCCCCGAGACCCGGGAATTCTATTGGGGCACGATCCAACGCGCCCTCGAGCGGGCGGAGGTGACTGACACGGTGAGACCAGTCTGGCGCTGGCGGGCGTGGCTCGGCGCCTACGGCTGGCGCACCGCTCTGGGAGCCGCCCTGCTCCTGGTGCTCGCCGCCCCGGTCCTGCGCCCGCGTCACCCCGCGGCCCTCGCGCCGCAGGTGCAAGTGGATAGCCCCTTGGAGAACGTGAACTCCTACACGTTCCGTTCTGAGGCTGACGGCATGACCGTCATGTGGGTGAGCAGCCAATAGGGGCGCCCGCCTGGGGTCTATAACCCAGAACGTTCGTCCGCAAGGGGTGGCACTCTAGGCCAAGTGATGACTCGAATTGGCAAGCAGCGCCTGGCTTGGGCGTTACTCCTCAGCCTCGGCTGGGCTACCCTGCTGGCCGGCACCGCAGGGGCGGCTCCGGCGGACCTCGGCCTTAAAGCTCGGCTCATCTGGGGTACCGACGAGCCCAAACCGGAAGGCAAGAACCTCCAGGACCTCGAGCCGGCTCTGCGCGAGAAGCTCCGCAAGGTCTTTAAGTGGAAGAACTATTTCAAGGTGTCAGAGCATCCCATCACCCTCGCGCGCCATCAGCCCACCCACGTCCGCCTGAGCCACAAGTGCGAAATCGAGGTCAGTTACGCCGATGACGCCACCATCGAGGTGAAGCTCTTCGGGGAAGGCAAGCATACCGGCACCGTCCACAAATCCGCCGAGGCCCTCCGTAAGGGCCAGTTGGCCATCATCGCCGGCGATGACAAAGAGAAGTACGGCGACGCTTGGTTTGTGGTGATCTCCGCGAACACCCCCTAGCCGCCGGCCTTCCGGACACGTCCGGAGAGGTTGCCGGCCGCCCGCTGGCAGCATCGGCCGACGGGAAATCGCTCGGTCCTGTGTCCAAAGGCAGCCGCCCCAACTAATACGGTGGGCTGGACGCGGGTCACACTACTAATTGTGGCCGCGCGGAAATTCCCCGCGTTTTAACGTTGTGTTCCCGGCCGGCTTTCCCTATCCTCAAAACCGCTAGTAGCACGGTCAGGTAGCCTCGGCCAAACCACGCCCGCCGTCCGAGTCGCCTGCGCCGTCCGCAGTCCTTGATTATGGTGACGACACCAGACACAACCGAGAAATACGACGCTTCAAAAATCGATAAACTCGAGGGTTTGGAGGCGGTTCGCAAACGCCCGGGCATGTACATTGGCGACCCCGACGAGCGTGGGTTGCACCACTGCGTCTTCGAGGTCCTGGACAACTCGATCGACGAGCATTTGGCCGGGTATTGCGGCCATATCGGGCTGACCCTCCACGTGGACGGCTCTTGTTCGATCCGCGACGACGGCCGCGGTATCCCGGTGGATGTCCACCCCAAGTGGAACATGCCGGCGGTGGAGTTGGTGCTGACCAACCTGCACGCGGGGGGCAAATTTGGCCAGGGCGCTTACAAGTACTCCGGCGGCTTGCATGGCGTGGGCGCCAAGTGTGTCAATGCCCTCTCGGAGTGGTTCAAGGTCGAGGTGTCGCGCGACGGGCAGGTCTATTGCATGGAGTTTGCCCGCGGCCGCACGGTGCGCAAGCTGGAGATCATCGGCAAGTCCAAGCACACCGGCACGCTGATCACCTTCAAGCCGGATGCGGAGATTTTCACGCTCACCACCGACTTCAAGTTCGAGATTCTGGCCAACCGCCTCCGCGAGTTGGCCTTCCTGAACCCCGGGTTGGAGATCTCGCTTTCGGATGAGCGCGTGGAGAACCTAGTCGAGCGGTTCTACTACCGTGACGGGATCGAAGAATTCGTCAAGCAATTGGGCCGCAATAAACAACTGGTGCACCCCAAGCCGATTTGTCTGGCGGGCAAACGGCTGAGCAAAGTGGAGGGGAAGGACGAGGAAGTGTTTGTCGATTGCGTGGTCCAATACAACGACAGCTACACGGACCAGATTCTCTGCTTCGCCAACTCGATTCCCAACCCGGACGGTGGCACCCACCTGACCGGGTTCCGCTCGGCGTTGACGCGGACGATCAACCAGTACGCCAAAACCCACGAGCTCATCAAAGAGAAGGACCCGAGCCTCTCCGGCGACGACGTGCGGGAAGGGCTGGTCTGCGTCTTGAGCGTGAAGCTGCCCAATCCGCGGTTCGAATCCCAGACGAAGGTCAAGCTGGTCAACACCGAGATCGACGGGATCGTCTCCTCGGTTGTTTACGACGGGCTGATGACGTATCTGGACGCCAACCCGCCGGTGGCCCGGCGGGTGATCGAGAAGTCGTTGATGGCCGCCCGCGCGCGGGAGGCGGCCCGCAAGGCGCGCGAGACCGTCCGCAAAGGGGCCCTCACCGGCGGCGGCCTGCCCGGCAAGTTGGCCGACTGTTCCGATCGCGACCCGGCCAACACCGAGCTCTACATTGTCGAGGGGGACTCCGCCGGCGGTTCAGCCAAACAGGGCCGGGACCGCAAGTTCCAGGCCATCCTCCCGATCCGC
>JAJXTA010000516.1 GCA_021784265.1 bacterium
AGAGTAGTGGCGGGGACATTTGTGGCGCGGTCGTTCGATTTTACCGAGTTCGCCCCGCAACCTGGGGGAAATTCCCCGGGGGCACTTCGGCCTGCCTACCTCTACCGGTGTGTGGTCACCAATATCACCGAGGGTGAGATTGGCCCGATCCCGCCTCCGCCGCCTCCAGGGAGCGTGTTTGTGTGGGATCGACGCTTCGAGAAGCAGGGCGTGCCGCGCCTGGACTACGCGATCCGGAAGGGCGCTTGGCTGAGTTCGGAGGAGCCCGGATTGCTGGCGCGCGTCCGGGCGACGCCAAAGTCGTCTTTCGACGACGAGTACCTGAAGCGACACGGGGTGCGCTCGCGGCATTCGGACTTCGAGCGGCACCTGATTTGGGTGTGTCTCGTTTTGCCCCTCGGCCTCGTGGCCGGCAGGGCGTTGTTCGGTAAATCCAACCAAAGCACAGAGAGGTAAGTGACCATGAAAAGTCGCACGATGGTGAGCGACTCCGGCGCCGGGGGCGCGGTTAAGGCCGCTAGGGCGCGTCGCTCCGTGCACGCCGTCGCGGGCGAGCCGAAGGCGTTGATGGCGTTCCGGCGGTGCGCCTGAGTTGGAGCCTCCCCCGCGCTGGTTACAGAAGGCCTGCTGCGGGCGGGGGACCGCCCGCGCGCCGAAGGACGACCAGCATGTGAACCCTGAACGTCAGGAGGTGAGAGAGGAGGCCTGGCGCTGGTTAGACCGCGTGGCGCTGGTGGCCTTTGGGGTGACCCTGTGCTGGCTGGCGCCGTTGCGGACGGCCCTGCAATTTGGCACGGCCGAGGGCTACGAGTTGATGAAGGCCTTGCTGGTGAGTCAGGGGCATCCCCTCTATCGGGAAGTATGGAATGACCAACCTCCGCTGCACACGGAGCTGGTCGCATTGCTGTTTCGGCTCTTTGGCCCTTCGGCCTACGCGGGGCGGTTGCTGGGGGTGGGATTCGCAATGGTGTTGGTGGGGACCTTCTTCGGCGTGGTCAGGGTGCGCTCGGGCCGGGCGGCCGGGTGGATGGGCGTGGCGTTGCTGATGGCCTCGCCGGCGTTCTTGGAACTGAGCGTGTCGGTCATGCTCGAGGTGCCCGCCATCGCCCTGGGCATGGCCGCGGTGTGGGCCTGGGACGGGTACCGGCGGACGGAGCGGCGCCGGTGGCTCGTGGCCTCGGGGCTGCTGTTCGGTTGCGCGCTCCAGGTGAAACTGACCGCGGCGATCTTCGGGCCGGCCTTGGCGCTGGACTGGCTGGCTTGGCGCCGGTGGCGGTGGGGGCCCCAGCCGAAGACCGCCCGGCCAGGCTGGCGGGTGATGGCTGGGGAGGCCGCCCTCTGGAGCGGGTCGGTGGGCCTCGCCTTCGGGGCGGTGGTGCTGGCGTTTTATCAATGGGATACGCTCTCGGTATTTTGGGGCTCCCACTTTTCGGTGGGAACCCGCCGGGCGGCGGCCACTGGTTTTGAGTTCGACTGGCCGTCGCTGTTGCAGGCGCCGGGGCTGGTCCTGAGCGCGTCGCTCGGGGTGATGCTGCTGATGTGGCAGCGGCGCGCGGAGCTGCTGTTTCCCCTCGTCCTGCTCGGGACGGTCTTGATCGTTCACGCGGTGCATCGGCCCTACTGGTATTATTACGCCCTGCATTTCGCGCCGCCGTTGGCTTGGCTGGGGGCGGCCGGGCTGGTCGAAGGGGGCCGCGCCCTGCGGTGGCCACGCGCGGGGCTCTCGCGCTGGGGTTGGGTTGAACTGGCCTTGGGCGTCCTGCTCTGGTTCCTGGTCCTCGGGACGGTCCTCACGGACTGGCCCGCGCGGCTGCGGACCGAAGTGCGCCGCCTCACGCGCACGGTGCCGGCGAGCGCCGATCCCGCTGTCATCGCCCTGCGGCAGCGCGCGGCGGGCACGCGTTGGATCTTCACCGAGCATCTGATCGCTGCTTTTTGGGCCCGGCTGCCGGTGCCACCCGAGCTGGCGGTGATCCCGGCCAAGCGCGTGTGGTCCGGTCAGATCGACGGACCCGAGTTCAGGCATTATCTTGCAGCCTACCAGCCCCGCCTGCTGCTCGGGAGTCCGGGCGTGACGCGCGACTTCGGCTTGGAGGCCTATCTGGCCCAACACTACCGGCTGGTGGTGGATGAACCGCCGGTCGAATTGTATGTCCGTCGGCCCTGAACGCGGCGTTCGCCCCTCCGGAGCTCCGCAAGGCCGGCCGACCCGAACGGCCCGGCCAGGCGCGACCGGTGGCAGCGCGCTTCTCACCCGGTCCGCTGCGCGTCCAGGCAGCCCAACAAGCACCCGAGGGGAGCACCGGAAGAACCCAGTTGGGCCAGCGCAGTGCGCTAGGATTGGTCGCCACGCTGGGCCGCCGGACTGGTCCGCCTGGCTGGGCGGTGTCGGCGGGAGTCAGCGCGACCCGAGCGCCGATCTCTGTTGGCGCAACGCCGGCCCGGTTTGCGTGGCACGGGGTCGAGGTTGACTTGTCCAAGGGAATAGTTACGTTTATGGACATGCCGGCACGGGTGGGACCAGGGGTGGGGGCGCGCGCCGCGAGGGCGCGGGCCTTCACCTTGATCGAGCTCTTGGTGGTGATCGCCATCATCGCCATTCTGGCGGGCCTTTTGTTGCCCGCGCTGGCCCGGGCCAAGGCCCGCGCCCAGCGGATCGCCTGCGTCTCGAACCTGCGCCAGTTCAGCGTGGCCCTGCACCTCTACGCCGCCGATCATGGCGACGCCCTCCTCCCCAACATGGACGGCCAGAACATCCCGCTGGGCCAGACCTGGGTCCAGGGCTGGGAAGGTCTGCCCGGGCCGGATTGCACCAACATCCTGCTCCTCCAGCAGAGTCTGCTGGGGCCGTATCTGGGGGACTCGAAGGTGTGGGCCTGTCCGGCGGCCAAACCGGTCACGGTGGCGGGCATCATGCAGGCCCGAGTCCGCACCGAATCGTTGAACTGCTTCATGGGTTCGCCGGTGAAAAGCCCGGCGGCGACGACGTATTTGCGGCTGGCGGACATTCTCCAGCCTTCGGCCGCCCAGGCGCTGACGTTTGTCGAGGAGCGGGTGGAGACGATCAACGACGGCTCGTTTGCGGTGCAATGGGATTTTCAGGTCAGCAATCCCGGCGGCTGGATGCTGCGGGACAAGCCGGCGGTGGTGCATAGCAACGGCGGCAACCTGGCGTTCGCCGACGGGCATGAAGAGACCCACCGGTGGTTGGACACCCGCACCCTCCACCCCCCGCGGGACGACGCGGTGGTGCCGGGCAACCGGGACGTGCTCTGGCTGGAGCAACACGCCACCTGGCGCGGCCCGTGAGGGCGAGGTGGCGAACAGTGAACAGCGAACAGCGAACAGCGAACGGTGAACAGCGAACGGTGAACAGCGAACGGCGAGTGCTCGATCATGGGCCAATGAGGGCGCGTGTCGGCAGGCGGGTGCCGCTGATGGGCGGGCTGCTGGGCCGCTACGCGCAGTTCTGCGTGGTGGGGGGCAGCGGGGTGGTGGTCGATATGGGGCTGATTTGGGCGCTGGCCGATCCGCGCTGCCTGGCGTGGAACCTGACGCTGAGCAAGGTGGTGGCGGCGGAGGTGGCAATCTTCAACAACTTCCTCTGGAACGAACTGTGGACGTTTCGAGGCTGCGGCGCCCGC
>JAJXTA010000517.1 GCA_021784265.1 bacterium
GCGGGAGTCGTGTTCCGGGGTGTTTTGGTCCTGATTGGCCCAGACCGTTTCTGGGCCGCAAGGCTCTCGCCCAGCCGCCGGGCTGATGGTCGCTCGTGGGCGGCCGCTGAGGAGCGTCGAGAGGGTATTCATGGTAGCTGGCAACGAAGGCGGTCAGCGCGAGGCCGTGCTGGTGGAGGTTGGCTAGGCAGGCGACATCCTTGGCTTTGGCCTTGGCCCGTTGCACCGCCGTCAAGACCAAGCTGCCCACCAGCGCCATGATGGTGATGACCACAAGTAGTTCCAGGAGTGTAAAGGCTGCGCGGGGCTGGGCGTCGGTCCACGGCCGCTCGCCGCGGACAGTGATGCGCCTCCTCCTCGCGTTGTCCAGGAGAAGGCCTGATGAACGTCGGCGGCGCCGCGGCTGACAGCGGTCCGGATCCATGGGTTGGTGTGTTGCCTGCGACATTAGCATCGTTCCTCCAAGTTACAAGCCCCACTGCGCCAGCCGGGGATCACTCTGCCCCACGGCCGCCGGGCTCAGGCGCGGGGAGACCCAGAGGTCGGAGGTCTCATTCTGTTCCGCCAGCACATAGAACCGCCTGACCCAGGCCTGCCACTCTTTCTCGGCGCTGAACTCCTGTTTCTGAAGAATCATAACCTCAGGCTGGTAGGCCTTGACCACCTCGAGCCGGCGATGGTTGGACTCAGCTATGTTCCACAACCGCTTGGCGGTGAGACTGCATCTCAAATTGAACCCGGCGACCCACTTAACCAGTTGATGCTGTGTAGGTAATAAGCGGACGCTTACCGAACTGCATCCACCTGTACGTCTTACAGGAATCACAATGTGGCCGACTGTGTGGTATCCTCTCTTTCTCTCTTCAAAGAGAATCTTTAGGAAATGTTGGATTATTGTATCAACCTCGAACGCAAGTGGATGCGCGCAGTGATCTGACGAAGCTCGGCGGGTGTCGGCGCAGATTTCGCGCGATCCCGCGGAGGGGCGGGCGAATACATCCCCCGGTCCCTCCAAGCTGTTGGCGTCGGCGGCCTGCACGGTCCTCGGCGCGCCGGGCCTGAAGGCGGAAGGCGCGGGGAGCGGTCGGCGCGGGGACGGTTGTTGCCTACGCCAGGGCGAAGGCCCCGTACCCCACCACGCGGTCCCGCGGGCCGGCGGTGTCGCCGGAATTGCGCAGGTCGAGGGTGTGACAGCGGAGCCCGTGCCCGCGTGCGACGCGCAACAGACCCCGGACGGCGCCGCAACCGCAGGCCTGTTCGCTGTCCAGGTCTTCGGCCCGCAGCGCCTCGATGGCGTGGGCAGTGGCCGCGTCCAGTTGCCGGGCGGCCTCGTAGTGATGGTAATGGCTCAGGTCGGAGCTGACCACGACACATGTCTCGGCGCCGCCCCAGAGGGTCTCCAGGACGCGGACGACCTGGGCGTCGGAGGTGTCGGCGACCAGCAGCGGCACCAGGCGGAAATCCTCGAGGACGGTTTGCAGAAAGGGCAGTTGCACTTCCAGGCAATGCTCCGGGCGGTGGGCTTCCTCGTCCGGATGCACCTCGGCAAGGTCGCGGAGTTGGGTGAGCGCTTCCTTGTCCACCGGCACCCGGCCCAGCGGAGTGGCGAAGTCATCCACCAACGTGGTCGCGAGCCCTGTGAATGAGGCGTAGTGCGACGGACCCACGACGACAACCCGGCGGAGGACTTCTCGCCCCGCCGCCAACCGCGCGTAGGCGCTGGCGGCAATGGGGCCGGAGTACACGTAGCCGGCGTGGGGGGCGATGATGGCCTTCGGCACTGGGCCTTCGGCACTGGGCACGGCGGCGAGGCAGGCCCGCAGGTGCGAACGCAGCTCCTGCTCGGTGGCGGGATAAAAACGCCCGGCACACGCCGCCGGCCGGACGGCCCGGGCGGCGCTTCTTGCTGATGGTTTCATGACGACCTTTCTGCCGGTCCGGGTCTCCCGGAGCAGGCACTACCCGCACCCTGACGACCGGGTGCCGGGCTTTGAACCGTCGCGAGCCCGGGCCCGATCTCGGGCGAGTTTCGACTCGAGTGGTCGGACCTCACCACGCGTGCTCGCCACCCTCGCTAACATTGGACCGGGCGAGGTTGGCGGTGGGGCTCGGCCCGCCGCCCGTCGTCCCCGGGTACGGTCGCGGCGCCTGGGCTCGACCAACGGCCCGGCAGGGTTCGTTGGCAGCGCGGGCACTCGCCCCGGGGCCCCAGCCGGTATTGGCGGATGAGGTAACCGTGCCGCTCGATCACCGTCGCGCCGCAGTTGGGGCAGCGCGTGTTCTCCCATTCCCCGACCCGCCCGGGGAGGTTGCCCGCATAGACGAAGCGCAGACCCGCGGCGGCGCCCAGTTCCGCCGCCCGGCACAAGGCGGTGACGGTGGTGGCCGGCGGGTCGGTCATCCGGTAGTCGGGGTGAAAGGCCGTGACGTGCCAGGGGATGTCGGGATCCACCGACACCAGGAACTGGGCGAGGGCGCGCAGTTCGGCCTCGCTGTCGTTGAAGCCGGGCACGACGAGTGTCACCACCTCCAACCACAACCCGCGGGCGCGCAGTTGGCGGATCGTCTCGGTCACCTGCGCCAGCGTCCCGCCTAAGCTGCGGTAGCGTTGATCGTTAAAACCCTTCAGGTCCACCTTGTAAGCGCCGATCCAGGGGGCCAGGAACTCCAGCGCCTCGGGTGTCGCATTGCCGTTGGAGACGACCGCGCACTCCAGGCCCGCCCCCCGCGCGGCGGCAAAGACCGCCACCGCCCACTCGGCCGTGATGAGGGGTTCGTTGTAGCTCGAGACGACCAGCTTGGCCCCCTCTCGGCCCGCGGCGGCCACCAGTTGCTCCGGGGTGATGGGGTGGACCCGGGTGGAGGCCGCGGCGTCGCGGAGGGCTTGGCTGGTCACCCAGTTTTGGCAATAGGCGCAATGGAAGTCACATCCCAGCATGCCAAAGGTCAGCGCCTCGCTGCCGGGCAGGACGTGGAAGAAAGGTTTCTTCTCGACCGGATCGCATTGCAGGCCGGCCACGTAGCCGAACGGCACGCGCAGGCGTCCGCCCTCGTTGAACCGCACCTTGCACACGCCCCGGCGCCCGGCGCTGATCAGGCACCGGTGACCGCAGGCCACGCACCGCACGCGCTCCCCCTCGGCCCGCCAGAGGGCGCCGACCACGGTGCGCCGGTCCACCGCCGCCGCCAGGGACGGGTTGCCGGCGCCGGCCGGGACTGCGGCCGGCGAGACGGGAGCCCTGCCGTCTCGCGTGACGGCGTGAGGGTTCTGGGGCTGGACCATCGGATGCAACGCTCGCGCGGCGCCGGGGAGGCTCCGCTCCGCACGGCCAAGGGCTCCGGCGCACTTCGCGCGCAGGGTAACCTTGACCCGAATCCCAGAATTGTCAAAACCAGATTCGGCCAGGACGCCGAGGCTCCGAGCTCACCGGGATAGAGGCCGCGCGGCCGCGCGCGGCGCCTCAGCCGTGAGGAGCGGCAGCGGGAGCGCGCGCCGGGCGCCGGGCGGTGAGGTCGCGGATGAAGTCGGGGTTGGTGCCGCAACAGCCCCCGAGAAAGCTCGCGCCAGCCTCGAGGAGGGCGGGGGCAAAGCTGGCGAAGACCTCGGGGGTGGTGCGGTAGAGCACGCGCCCTTCGACCA
>JAJXTA010000518.1 GCA_021784265.1 bacterium
AGTTGGAACGTATGACGCTCACCGGGATTCAGTGGCGCCACCGGGGCCAATGGAACATGCTCTTTTGCGACGGGCACGTTGAGGCGTTGAAGACACAGACCGTGTTCGACTTCACACATGATGCGGCCCGGAAGCGCTGGAACCGCGACGATCAACCCCACCGATAGCAGGCATGCAACCGAGGCGCCGTCAGCCTGCGTGGAGACGGCTCGCTCGCCGCGGCGTCAGGCTGCACCGGCCGGAGGTGACCCGGTGTACGGGCGCCTATCCACCGCCAGGTCGGTGGCGGGGCCGGGGCGCGGCAGGCCCGCGGCGGCTAGTTCGCCGGCGAGGGCTCGCCTCGCCATGATATTTGTGAATGCGACAGAGAGCAGGCGATCAGAATGGGCAACCAGCACCGTCCCACAGGGACCGAGCGAACCCGGGGGTGCGTTCGTGCGTCTCCGGGGAAAACGTTGCTTGGCGAGCTCGGTGGCGCCGCCGTTCCAAACGGCGTATTGGGCGGACATTGAGGCTCTCAAGGCGCAGTTGGGGTGGGACGGTGGAGGCACGGGGTCGTTGACTGCGGCGGGCGTCCCTCCGCGTTTGACCGCAGGCCTGTCCGCCCTGCTGGGTGGACTGTCCCCAACCGATGCGGCCACGGCCTGGAGCCTCCCGTGGGCCGCCGATGTCCGACGGCGTGAGGCGTTCCGGGCGACCCACAGAGCCGTGGTGTTCCTTGGGCGTTGCTCGCGCGAGGTGGCGCTGGGCGCGCTGGAGGTTGCGACGGAGCGGCTGATCGTGGGTAGCCAGGTCGAGGTGCGGCTCAAGGACTCCGACGTGTTCGCCGAACTCGGCTCCGTCCAGGAGTGGGTCCGGGAGGTGCTGGGCTACCTGGCGGGGACTCGAAGGTTCCACGCCCACCTGATGCTGCTCTCGGACACCGTGCCGGCCGCCAGCGGGGTGCGCGGCCTGTTTTACGATTGCCCCCAGGCCAGGATTGGATGGTTCGGGATGGATCTGGCTGGTTGCGCCGGCATGGCCGAACTCGCTCGCTTGCGGAACTCGAGCGAGTCGCTCCAGAACCTCGCGGCCTTGGCCGACGATGGGGCATGGCCCCATGTGGTTGTTCCCGTGTCGCAAGCGAACGTGAGGTTCTTGCCCGAGCTGGTGCCCGCTCTGATCGATCTGACGCGAGGTGGCACGGTTGAGCTTGCCCCGGTGCCGCTGCTGCGCCGGGGCGCGGAGGCTGCGGCCGCCCGGGTCAACGATTACGTGGAGGCGCTGGTGGCCCTCTACCGAAATCCGGGACTCCCCTTGCGCTTGGTTTCACCGCTGTCCTGGGTGGTAACAAGGATCGACGCCGAGCTGCCGCTGGTCGCCTCGGCATCGGAGGCTGGGGCTGAGGTGGCAGTCCTGCCTAATGGCGACCTGTACGCCGCGGAGGCTGCAGTCGGGCTGGAGGAATGGCGCTTGGGCAACGTTCTAGACGGCGGTGAGGAGATTCGGTGGGAACGGCTGGATGCGATCGCGGAGGCGTTCTCCTGCCACAACAAACCGGCGACGTGTCAGAGATGCGACTGGCGGTATCGGTGCGGTGGAGTGGATGCTTCGGTGCAGTTGTTGGAGGAGGCACGGAGAGGCCGGGTCGGGGGAGCCAGCCTGCAAGACCCGATGGACGGCGCTGTAGGCCGCGTGCCCTCACGCGGCGAGTGCTCTGTAGGCCGTCTGCCCTCAGACGGCGGGGATCCAACCGACGGCGAGCCCCGCCGGGTCGGGGGACCCGGCCTACAAGACCCTCTCGGCGACGGACCATCCCTGTTCGACCTCTACTGCGCTCCCCGGAAGGCCCTCTTCGAGGAGGCGATTTGGGACGCCGCCGACCGCGCCAAGCAGGCGGCAGGGCGGCGGAGCCGGGAACTGCTCCATTTGCGTGAGGAGGGCGTGGATTTCGAACCGGCCCCTACGACCCAGGAGGACTCATGCCGGTGAGCACGACCCTTGGGCGTGACCCCCTGTCGGCGCCCCCTTCTTCTTGCGCGGGCTGCCTACTCCCCCGGTGGTCGAGCCTTTACGCCACGCTTCCGGCCGCACCGACGGTTCACAGCATCGACCTGGACGTGACCGAGGCCTGCAATTTGGCGTGCCCGTATTGTTTCAAGTGGCAGAAGAAGGCGGTCAACATGGACGAGCCTACCGCCAAGCGAGCCATCGACTGGTTGCTGGAGGCGAGCGGCGGAGCGCGCGACCTGCGGGTTAACCTGATGGGGGGTGAACCACTGATCCGCTTCGACTTGATCCAGAGAATCGTCCCTTATGCCAAGCTCCGCGCCCGCCAGCGGGGCAAGAGCATCCATTTCGGCTGCACCACCAATTGCACGCTGCTTACCGACGAAATACTGAGCTTCTGGCGGAGATTCGGCATGGGGTTCCACTGCTCGATCGATGGGATTCCGGAGGTGCAGAACGTCAACCGCCCCTTCCTGGGTGGCGGCAGCACTTCGGCAGCGGTCGAGAAGGCGGTGCCGAAGATTCTGGCCTACCGCCCGGAGGTGATGGCGCGCGCCACGGTGACACCCCGGTCGGTTCGCTTTCTTCACGCGAGCGCTCGGTATCTGGCGGGATTGGGTTTCCGCAATATGACCTTCAGGGTGGCAACGAACTGCGACTGGAAGGAGGACGATTTCGGAGCGCTACGGGATCAGTATCGCCGGGTGGCGGATTATTACGTCGAAACACTAGTCGCTAAGAAGCAGGTCACCATCGAAGAGCTGCGTAACGGTATCCGGAGTCTTCACTCGGAAAATGGGAACTCAAGATTCCCGTGCGGAGCGGGGCGTGGGGTCGTATTGGTGGATCCACGGGGAGACCTCTGGCCCTGCCACCGATTCGGCCCACACCACTGCCACGGCCAGTTCCAGCTGGGCAGACTGGGCGAGCCGTTTAATGACCGGCTCCGGGCGGTGTTCCTGAGCTACAATATGCTTGAGGACGGACGGCCCGACTGTCGAGAATGCCGGGCTGCGGCGACGTGCCGCTCCTGGTGCTACGCTGAATGCATCGAGTCCACCCACACGCTCTATGATCCCGGGGTTCACCACTGCCGCGCAGCCAAAGTCCTGCATGACGAGGTCTTGCGAGTCCACGATCGTCTCCGGTGACACGACCCGGACGTCCTCCGCCGCATCTTGCACGAGCCATAGATGAAACCGTGCATAAGTAGTGGCACAGGCGTCCCGCCTGTGTAATGCAAAACAGCCGGCAGCTACGCACGGGCGCGACGCCCGTGCCACCACGACGGGCAAAACCTTTCGCCACTGTTTATAGATGAAACTGCGATTGGCATGGTTGGGCGACGCGGAGCACGCGGACAGCTATTCGGCCAGGGAATGCCGGGTGCTGCTGCGCGCGTTGGCGCGCGACCCCGACTGGGTCGTGGTGTGGTTTGCCTTGGGCTCGACGGAACCGCCGCACGCGTGGCATGGGGTGCGGGTGTTTCCGATTCCCGCGGAGTGGGCCGCGACCTCGGAATTCCTCGAGACCCTGATCGGCCAGCAGAGGCCGCACGTGGTTCTTTCCAATGTCTCGCGACCATCATTCCCAGCGGCATTCGAACATCTCGCGCGGAACGGGGTCCCGTGGTGGCACCGCTTCGAT
>JAJXTA010000519.1 GCA_021784265.1 bacterium
GTCACGCCCGCTGCACTCTCGCCGGGGCGGTGCTGAATCACGCGCGGGAGAACCCGCTCCAGCACTGCTTCCCCCGCTGGCGTCCAGCCTGAGCCCGGCCCCGTTTGTAGGACAAACACCGACCCCAGGTTGCTCTACCTTCCGACGTAACGTTCAGACCCGGGCCGATTCTGTGAGCCCGCCATGCCGCCTAGCATGGCGGCATGAACAAGCTCCGATTTGTCCTTGGGACGCTCGCGGTCGGTCTCAGCAGCCTGCGGGCCGGCTGGGCCACCGAGCCCACGTGGAACTACGCCGTCGAGGTTACGGCCGCCGTCCAGACCACGCCGCCGCAGATCACCCTTGCTTGGACCCAAGACACCACCGCCGTGCCCAACAGCTACACGGTGTATCGGAAGGTCCCGGGGGCGGCTTCCTGGGGGGGCGGCACGACGCTGGCCGGCAGCACCACCACGTTCACCGACACGGCGGTGAGTGCCGGGGTCCCGTACGAGTACCAGGTCGTCAAGGATGCTGGTACTTATGCCGGCTACGGGTATCTCTATACCGGCATCAACGTGCCGCTGGTCGAGAATCGGGGCAAGGTAGTGCTCGTCGTGGATAACACCTACGCCGCCGCCCTGGCCCCCGAACTGACCCGCCTCCAGCAGGACCTGGTCGGCGACGGCTGGACTGTCTTGCGCCACGATGTCGCCCGGACCGATTCGGTCGTGAGCGTCAAGAATCTGATCCTGGCCGATTACAACGCCGACCCCGCCAACGTCACCGCTGTCTTCCTCTGTGGACATGTGCCCGTTCCCTACTCGGGGTTGCTGAATCCTGACGATCACCCCGACCACTACGGCGCCTGGCCGGCCGATGTGTATTATGGCGTGATGAACGCCACCTGGACCGATCAGACCGCCAATTACGTCCAGACCTTGAACACGGATCCGGCGGACGCGGCCCGCTTGAGCAACGTGCCGGGCGATGGCAAATTCGATCAGACCATGGTGCCCGGCCCGGTGCAACTGGAGGTCGGGCGGGTGGACTTGGCGAATATGCCCGGGCAATTGGTTTGGGGCGGCCCCGCCACCTTCCCGAGTGAAGTGGACCTCCTGCGCCAATACCTGAACAAGGACCATAGTTACCGCCAAAAGACCATGACCGCCCGCCGCCGGGGACTCGTCGGCGACTACTTCGGGGTGCGCAATGGCGAGGCGTTCGCGGCCAGTGGGTTTCGGAATTTCGCCCCCTTCTTCGGCCCGGCGAACATCGACAATCTGAACCTGCTTTACAACGACGCGCAGGGGGTTTGGGTACCTACTCTGCATACGAACGATTACCTCTGCGCCTACGGTTGCGGGGCGGGCAGCTATACCACCGTGAGCGGGCTGGGCAACGCCGGCAATTACAACGTGACCAGTACGCCGGAGGTGGTCAGCAACGACGTCCAGGCCGTGTTCGTGTTCCTCTTCGGCAGTTGGCTAGGCGACTGGGATCACTCAGACAATATCATGCGCGCCATTCTCGCCACCCCAACCCACGGCCTCACCTGTGTCTGGTCCGGCCGCCCGCACTGGTTCGCCCAGCACATGGCTCTGGGTGAAACCATCGGTTATACCGCGCGCCTGACGCAGAACAACAACGGCCTCTACCAAAACGAAATCAACACCGCCGCCGGCGAGATCCACGTCGCGTTGATGGGTGACCCGACCCTGCGGTTGCATCAGGTGGCGCCACCCACCGCCCTGGTGGGCACGGTGGCCAGCGGTGGGGTGAGCCTCACGTGGGCGGCGGCCGCCGACACGGTTCTAGGCTACCACGTCTATCGCGCCGCCAGCCCGGCCGGGCCGTTCACCCGCTTGACCAGCGCCCTGCTCACCGGCACCAGCTTCCTTGACACGATCCCACCGGCCGGCACCAACACCTATATGGTGCGCGCCGTGAAACTGGAGGTCTCTCCCAGCGGCAGCTATTATAACCCCAGCCAGGGCGTGTTCTGGACCGCGGGCAGCTCGCTCACCTCGTCGGTCGATACCACGCCCCCGACCGTCACCCTGAGCACCCCCGCCAACCAAGCCACGCTCTCGGGCCCGACGGTGACGCTGGCGGCGACCGCGTCTGATAACGTCGGGGTCGCGGGTGTCCAATTCCAGGTCGACGGTGGTAATCTCGGCGCCGAGGCGACCGCGGCACCCTACCAGACCATCTGGGATACGACTGGGGCGGCGAACGGCCCCCACACCCTGACGGCGGTCGCCTGGGATCTGGCCGGCAACCAAGCCACCTCACCGGCGGTTAGCGTGGTCGTCAGCAACACCGTGGCGCCGGTCGCTTCGACCCCGCCGGTGACGACCGGCAGTGGGTGGGTGGATGACGCGCTGCCTGCGGGGGCCAGCGGTGGCGCCGACGGTGGTGACGGTTGGAATTGGATCGGCGCCAATCCGGCCCCGTACTCCGGCACCCTCGCCCACCAGTCCAATCTCGCCCCGGGTCTGCACGAGCACTATTTCAACTGGGCTTCCCAGACGCTGACCGTCAGCGCCGGTGCTACCCTGTTCGCTTACGTCTATTTGGACCCCACCAACCCACCCAGTGAGCTCATGCTCAGTTGGGCGGCTGGGACCAGTTGGGAACATCGCGCCTATTGGGGCGCCGACCTCATCACCTACGGGAGCGAGGGCACGGCGGGGCGTTATTACGCCGGGCCGTTGCCGACGGCTGGCCAGTGGGTCGAGCTGGCGGTACCCGCCAGTGCGGTGGGGTTGGATGGCGCCACGGTCCAAGGCATGGGCTTCACCCTCTATGACGGGCGGGCCACCTGGGATGACGCGGGCGCGAGCGTCCCGACGGTCGCGGTCGCCGCGTTGCCGGTGGTCTCGGTCGTGGCGAGTGTTGCGACCGCGACGATGGGGACCACGAACGCCGGGGTTTTCACCTTTACCCGGGCGGGCGCCACCGCTGGGGACTTGGTGGTGGACTACGCGTTGGGCGGCACCGCGGTTAAATGGAATGACTATCGCACGCCGCAGGGCGACATGCCGGTGACGGTGACGATTCCAGCCGGTGCGGCCTCGACGACCCTGACGATCATGGCGATCACCAACACGCTGCAGGCCAATCCTGAGACGGTGGTTCTGACCCTCTCTTCGAACACGGCCTACACCGTTGGAGCGGCGAGCAGCGCCACAATCACGCTGCTCAGCGGCGCCACTTCGACCACGACCACGACGCTCGTGGCAGCCATCAACCCGGCGAGCCAGCCGCCCAGCGTGGTGACGGCCACCTCCGGCTCGGTGACCCATCTGCCCAAAGCTGGCGTGGTGGATGACATCGCGCTGCGGTTGCCCAAACCCGGGGACAGCACGCTCCATATCCTCACCCCGACCTTGCTGGAGCTCTGTCTCATCACCACCAAACAACCCGACCCGGCCACGGTCGGTCAGTGGAATCTGGTGGATGCGAGCGGACAGTTTACGGCGCCGCCGCCAAGCGCGTTTGCGGTCACAGTGAGCGGGCAACCCGCCGCGGTTCAGGCGGTGGGTTTCAAGCGACGGCCGCTCTACGCGCCTAACGCCACTTATGATTTGCGGATCGAGAACTGCCTCTATCTGCAGTTGGGCGCCGCCGTGGCTGACAACCAGACGGTGC
>JAJXTA010000520.1 GCA_021784265.1 bacterium
GGTCGCCGCAGAATTCCGTCACATAGCTGACGCCCCCCACGCTCGGGAAGGCGAAGCGGAAGCCGCCCGGCCCAAGGCCCACCACGGTCAGCTTGGGGGGAATCTGGGTCTGCGTCTCGACATACCAACTGGAGCCGTTGTATTGGCCGCCCGTCACGAAGCCGCGGGCACGGATCGTGCCGGCATTGGGCAGGGTCAGGCCGCTCAACTGCCAGCCGCCCGCAATGCGGACGCCGGCACCGAGCGCCGTCCAGTCCACTCCGTTGGTGGAGGAGTCGAAGGTGGTGCGCCAGACTTCGGGCGCTGTGCCGCCACGCAGCCAGGTGATGGTGGCGGTGTCGAAGGTCAGACTCTGCGTCGCCGGGCCGGTGTTGTTGAGCCGGCCAATGCGAGAACGGCTCTGGCCGCCCAGGGTCGTGAAGGCACCCCCCGCCAGAACCTTCCCGTCTGCCTGCACGGCGAGAGACCAGACGGCGCCATCGGTCCCCGGATTGAAGGAGGGATCGACGCTGCCGTCGGCGTTGAGCCGGGCAATGTAGTTGCGGTTTTGCCCGCCCAGCTTAGTGAACCGACCCGCCACTAGAATTTTTCCGTCCGCCTGGACGGCTAGGGAATTCACAACGTCATCGGCTCCCGGATTGAAGGAGAGGTCGAGGCTGCCGTCCGAATTGAGTCGCCCAATGTAGTTGCGGGTCATTCCACCCAGCGTGAAGAAGTACCCCCCCACCAGTATCTTTTGATCGGCCTGCACGGTCAGCGAATAGACGGGGCCGTTGGCCCCGGGATGGAAGGAGGTGTCGAGACTGCCATCGGGGTTGAGCCGGCCGATGCTGGAGCGGGCCTGCCCGCCTAACGTACCGAAGGTGCCGCCCACGAGAATCTTTCCATCCGCTTGAACTGCTAAGCAGAACACGACGCCTTGGTTTCCAGATGGCGAACCGGTGCCGGCCCCCGGATTGAAGGAGGAATCAATGCTTCCGTCCGCACTCAGCCGACCCAGGTTGGTTCGGCTCTGCCCGCCCAAGCGTGTGAACCACCCCCCCACCAGAATCTTCCCGTCCGCTTGCACGCCTAAGCTATACACGGTATCCGGGTACGACGTGCCCGTTCCCGGCTGGAAGGAGGCATCGAGGCTTCCGTCCGGATTGAGCCGACCAAGGTTTGTGCTGCTTTGCCCACCCAGCGTTGCGAATTGCCCGCCCACGAGGATCATTCCGCCAGGTTGCACTGCTAGAGAATAGACGGGAGAATAGATCCAGTTACTCGCTCCCGGATTAAAGAAAAGGTCAATAGCGCCGTCCCCATAAAGCCGCCCAATGCGCCAGCGGCTCTGCCCGCCCAACGTCGTGAAGTAACCTCCCGCGAGAATCTTCCCGTCTGCCTGAATGGCCAGAGATTCGACATCAGAACTGGCCCCAGGATTGAAGGAGTCGGCCAACGGAAAAATAACTGTCAACACCGCCCCGGTACTGGTCACGCTCCCATAACTGCTCGCCACCACCACGTCGTACCGACCCGCATCTATCGCCTGCACGTTCGTCAACGTCAGCGAAGCATTCGTGGCGCCGCCCAAGGCTGCGGCGTCCTTGCGCCATTGGTAAAGCAGCGGCGGCGTCCCTGCCGCCGCGACGCTGAACGTCATGTTTTCCCCCGCGCTCCTGCTCTGGCCGACCGGTTGGCTGGTAATGAACGGATCGATCACCGTCAGAGTCGCTACGGTGCTCGTCACACTGCCGCTGCTATTGCTGATCACCACGCTATAGCCGCCCGCATCGGCTCCCAGCACATTGCTCAAGCGCAGTACGGGCGTGGCCATACCCGAAATGTTCCCTCCCTCCACAAGACCGACGCTATCCTTACGCCACTGATAGTTCAGCGGCCCCGGACCTGAAGCCGCGATCGTGAAGGTAGCCGTCGTGCCAGCGTTCTTCGTCTGGCTTATTGGGTTGGTCACAATCGTCGGCCGGGAGGCGCTGTAGTTGGCCTCGAACGCGCCAAGGTCGGCGGCAGGGCCTTGCGGACGGGCCACGCCGCGCTGGTCCGTGGGCGGGAAGCCGGACGGGATGGCATCGCGCGCGGGACTGCCGGCCAGCAGTGCCATCGTTTCGGTGGGGCCGCCGTTGTCGTTCAACACGGCAAGCAGCGGGTCGGTGTTGTTGAGACTGCCCGTTGCGGAAAAGTTCGCGGTGTTATCCGAGCACAAGTTGTAGCCGGCGTCGGTGAGGATGCCCCAGACCTCGCCACCATTGGCGCTGTCGGCGATGATCGAACCGCGCACGGTCACGGCGCCGTTGGTGTTGGCCAGGCCGCCGCCTTGCGACGGACCGTTGCCACCTCCGAAGTACGCGATGCCACCATCCACCCGATTCGAGGCCACGGTCACGTTCAGCAGCGCGGCGGCTCCGCCCGCGAGAAACACCGCGCCGCCGCGGCCGGCGCCTCCGGGAGCGCGCTGTAGATTCTGGCCCGCGACGCCCCCCGTCGCCGTGTTGATCGCGAAGGTGCAGTTGGTGATTCCGAGGAGACCCGAACTCCAGAGAGCGCCGCCTTCGCCCGCGCCCGCGGCGCCGTAAGCCCCGACGCCGCCCAAGGCCTGATTACCGTCAAAGGTGCTGGCGCTCAGGAGCAGCGCATTGGTGGAGCACAAGGCGCCGCCTTGCCCGGCCGCTCCCGGTGTTCCCCGCCCGCCGGCGGCGTTGTTGCTGGAGAAGGTGCTCGCGAACACCTGCAGGGTGCCGCCGACAAACACGGCGCCCCCGTCACCGACACCGCCCTCCGGCATCCGCGACCCGCCTCCGCTAGCCGAATTGGCGAAGAAGTCCGAGCCTTGAATGAGCCCGGATGAATTGGAGGAGAGGAATAGCGCCCCTCCGAAGGCGGAAGCGGGCGGTCCTCCGTTGAAGGGCAATGTCGCCCCGGTGGCCGCATTGCTGGCCAGCAGCGAGCCTCCGATATAGACCACCGAGCTCAACGCAAACAACGCGCCGCCCGCCGCGCTGCCCGCGCCGCCGTAATCCACACCGCCGCCGATCGCCTGCGGCGAACCGCCCGTGGCGCCGTTGAGCCTCAACGTCACCTTCTGAAGATTCAGCGTGCCCACCGCCGAGTAGATGGCTCCGCCCCAAGCACCGCCAGCGTTGCCCACCGGGTAGCCGAGGGCATAGCTGGGTGCCGCGCTGCCTTGGCCGCCCTGGGCCGCGTTGGCGGTGAGCGTGCAATTCGTCAGGTTCACGGACCCGCCCAAGTTGCAGAGGGCCGCGCCCAAGCCGTTGCCGCCGAGTCCGGTGTTGTTGCTCGGATTCGCGGCGTCGCGCCCCGCGTTGCCGCCTTGGACGAAGTGGTTCGTGAGCGTGCAACCGGTGAGGTTGACCGTGCCGCCCAGATTCAAGATGCCGGCGCCGCTACCGTCCTGGCCGGGCGCCGGCGGATCGCCATCCGCGCCGTTGGCGCCGACAAAGCGCCCGTCCGCCAGCGTCAGGCCGTTCACCGCGAACGTCGCGTTGGTGGCTACCTGGAACAGCCGCCCCGCCCCGCCGCCGCTGATCGTCACCGCCAAACCATTGGCGTCCAGCACCGTGTCCTGGGCGATGGTCAGCGTGTTGGTGAGGGTGAGGGTGCCGCTGACACCAAA
>JAJXTA010000521.1 GCA_021784265.1 bacterium
CCGGCTCGGGCCAACCACGAATTGCTCAAAACTTGGCATTCTTTGCGCGTTACTAATGATGTTACTAAGTAGATATCGCACACAGTAAGCACCGCACAATAATAAGTATTTATCGTTATCAACCGCCCGCGGCCAAGAGCGGCGGGCGCGCGGGGGCGCCCTCCTCCAGCCGCGCCCGGCCGGCGCCGCCCGCCCCACCGCTGGAACCGCCCCGACGGGGACGACCGCCTTACCCCTCCGTCGGGTTGTCGGTCTCGGCGGCGTGGCCGCGAGCGGCCTTACGCTTACGGTTCAGGCGGGAAAAGGGGCGAGGAAGGGTGTTCTTGAATCGCGGCCACCACCGTCCCCTCAGCGGAACTTCAACGCCGCTTCCACCTCCCGCATCGAGCCACGGGTCATTGAGAAGCGTTTCCCGTTTTGGAGCACGATCACATGCTCGCCTCTGAACGTGGGCTGGAGTTCCTTCACGCGATCCAGGTTCACGGTGGACGCAACCCGACCCGGCGGCGGGCGCGCGGGGCGCCCTCAGGCCGAGGGCGCGGTCCGCTCCAACGCCGCCAGCACGGCGGGATCGCGTACATCCACCCACCGCCCCGCGATGGGCAAGCCGACCAGCCGGTGCCCGGCGGCGACCATCGCCGTGATCGCGTCGGTCAGCTCGTACTCGCCCCGGGGGGATTTCTCCAGCCGCGCGATGAAGTCGAAGACCAGCGGGCGGAAGATGTAGATGCCGGCGTTGTACCAGACCGGCGCACCCGCTTTGAGCCAGCCTTGGGCGCGGAGCTGGTCCAGTTGGGCCGGGCTGGGTTTTTCGACCAGATGCGTCAGGCAGAAGGCGTCGTCGAAGAAGTTGATGCCCCCTTTGGTCACATCTTCGCCGGCGGTCACGGTGAGCAAACCCGCAAAGTCGCCGGCGCTGAACCGCTCGACCATCCGCGCGTACGTCTCGCGCGGCACCAGGATGTCGCCGTAGGTCAGGAGGAATGGGGCGGAGCCGACAAACGGCCGCGCGGGCTCGGCGGCCTTGCCCGTGCCGTTCTGGACCTCCTGCCGAGCGTAAGTGATGGACACCCCCCACGGCGCCCCGTCCCGGAAGTGCTCCTCGATCACCTCGGCTCGCCAGCCGGTGATGACGCGGAACTCGCGCAACCCGGCGGCGATCAGCCCCTCCAGGATGTGTTCCAAGATCGGCTTGCCTTGGACGCGGAGCATGGGCTTGGGCAGGGCCTGGGTAAGGTCGCCCATGCGCGTCCCCTTACCCGCGGCCAGGATCACCGCCTTCATCACGCCAGTCCCCGGCCGCCGGCTCAGGCCCCGAACTTGTCGAACATCCGGGCGTTGGCCTGCATGAGGCGGAGGAGATGCTTGGCCTCGAACAGGCCGAGGGACCCGAGGTTGGCCCCGGTCTCGGTGAACCGTTCCAGCTTGTCCGCCCCGCTCCAGGCCGAGGTGAGCAGAACCGGCTGCGGATGCCAGGAGTGGCCCTTGATGGGGCAGGGGGTGGAATGGTCGCCGGTGATGGCCAGCACGTCCGGCCGCTGGCGCAGGAGGATGGGCAGGGCGGCGTCGAACTCCTCGATGGCCCGCTTCTTGGCCTCGAAGTTGCCGTCTTCCCCGTGCATGTCGGTGTATTTGTAATGGATGAAGAAGAAGTCGTAATGCTCGTACTCCTCCAGGTACCGCGTGAACTGCTCGGCGATGGTCTGGGGGCCTTCGATCTTGGCCATGCCCACCAACTGGGCCAAGCCCTTGTACATCGGGTACACCGCCAGGCAGGCGGGGCGAAGCTGGTAGCGGGCCGCGAAGGAGGGGATCTCCGGCTGATGCGCGAGGCCCCGCATGAGAAAACCGTTGGCCGGCCTCTTCTTGGCCAAGAGCGGCAAGGCCGCCTTGTAAAACTCGGCGACGAGCTTGGCCGCTTTCTTGGCTTTGGCGGCCTTGGCGTTGACGGGTTGGACGACGGGGATCGGCTGGCCTTCCCGGTGCGGGTCGGCGTCGGTCAGCGGGCCCTCCAATCCCGGGCCGCGAAAGACGACGACGAACCGATGGCCTTTGCCGGCCTTGATGATCACTTCGGCATCGCCCACCCGCGTGATCTTGCTGGCCAACAGGGCGCAGAGCTTTTCGCACACCGCCGTTTCAATGCGCCCGGCCCGGCGGTCGGTGACGATGCCCTGGGCATCGAGGGTGCAGAAATTGGCTCGCGCCGCCACGTCCCCGGCCCGCAGCTCGAGGCCCAAGCCGAGCGCTTCGATGACCCCGCGCCCCACCGCGTACTCCAACGGGTCATACCCGAAGAGGGCCAGGTGCCCCGGGCCGCTGCCGGGAGTAATCCCCGGCGCCACCGGGATCATCCGGCCCTGGGCCGCGTCCTTGGCCAAGGCGTCCAGGTTCGGGGTGACCGCCGCCTCGAGCGGCGTCAGGTAATCGCGCTCGCGCACGGCCAGATCTCCCAGCCCATCCAGCACCACCAAGGCCAGCTTGGCGTCAGTCTTCAGCGTCAGTTCGGCGTACAGCTCGTCCAGTTTCATAATGCAACACTCCACTCCGGCGCCGCGGTCCGCGCGTCCCGCGCGGCCGGCGGCCATGGCCGAGCATCGTGCGAACAAGGGCGCCGCGGCGTCAATGGGATAATCGGCGTCGCCGGCGCACTTGTCCCGCGTGCGACACTACGTCACACTTACACCATGCGCTCGCCCTCCGCTGCGGTCGTCGCCGTCCCCGCCAAGACCAAGGATGTCCTCGCCGTCCTGCTCCGCGGCAGCGACCGGCTGCTGGCCCCCGCCTGGCACCCCGTCCAGGACGCCTTCTCAGGGTGGGATTACGCCGGTTCGCTCCGCCATCAGCTCCGCCGGCTCCTGGCCCGCGGCTGGGTCGAACGCCGGGTCGAGGGGGGCCGGCTGGCCTACCGCCTCTCGGCCGCGGGGCGCCTCGCCGCCTTGGGTGGAGTGGACCCCGGGGCCCAGTGGCACCGCCACTGGGACGGCTACTGGCGGGTGGTGTTGTTCGACGTGGCGGGCCGACGCGCGGCGACCCGCGCCCGCCTCCTCCGCTGGCTGCGCGCGGAGCGCTTCGGGTGCCTGCAAGACAGCGTCTGGGTGCGCCCGGACCCGGTCGGCGAGGCGATCCAGCCCAGCCTCGGCTTGGCGGGCGACGCCGACCGGTTTGTCCTGCTCGAGGCCCGCTGTTGTCCGGGCTATACCAACCTGGACCTGGTCCGCGCGAGTTGGGACTTTGCGGGGGTCAACCAGCGCTACCGCGCGTACCTGACCTTCTGCGAGCGGGAGCGTCCCCGGGTGCGCCGCGGCGCCGTGGGGGACCCGGACCAGTTGGTCTGGCTCCGCCGGGAACGCACGGCCTGGGCGGAGGCCAGCGCCGGCGACCCGTTCCTGCCCCAGGCGCTGCTGCCGGCGGGCTACCTGGGCCAGCAGGCCTGGCACGCCCGCCGCACATTGTTCGGCACCAACGGGTAGAGGCGCCGTCGAGCAACGTTCCGCCGGACCTTCGAGCACCCAGGGACCGCCAGCGGTCGGGCGCTAACTGCTTGCTTGGCTCCCTGGGCTCGTGTGACACTCCCGCTCACAGCATGAACCTCGTCCCACCGGCCCCCGCCACCGCCGCACGTTCC
>JAJXTA010000522.1 GCA_021784265.1 bacterium
CCAACCGTTCGCTGGAGCGCGCGCATAACTTGGCGAATGAGTTCGGTGGACGCGCGCTGGGTCTCGAAGATTGCGCCCGCGCGCTGGCGGAAGCGGACATTGTGGTCAGTTCCACCGGCAGCCCGCAGACGGTGTTGCACCGGCCCGAGATCGAGGCCGCGATGCGCGTTCGACGCAACCGCCCCCTCGTGCTCATTGACATCGCGGTGCCGCGCGACATCGCCCCCGAGGTGCAAAGGCTCGAAAACGTCTATCTCTACAACATCGACCACTTAGAGGCGATCGTGCGCGAGAACCTGCACCTGCGCGAACAGGAGTTGAGCCGCTGTCAGGCCATCATTGCCGAGCACGCGCGGGAGGTGCAGGCACGTCTCGACCGGGTACCGGTCCGGGACGGGAAAGCCGCGGTCCCGGGCGACTCCGGCTTCACGCTGTTCCAGCCGGCCGCGTGTTGTGGTTAGTGTCCTCCTATGCGCCCGGCGAATCTCATCCATGAATCGGAAGGACTTAATAGGTCCATCACTCATAGCGATGGCCGCATGCCCCGCGCGTCTTATGTGCTGAGGCAATTGATGGCTGGCATTGGCCAACGGAGGGATAGCTCCCAGACCACGTTCTTTTAGTATCCAACCTAGTACGCGTGACGGTGAACGTTCAAAACTCAACAGTGCAACTATGAAGATGAAAACCTCGATCCGAAGAGCGCCGACTTGCCTCCTGGCAGTCGTGCTGTTGGCCACGGGGGCCGCGACAACCGCGAAGGCGCAAACCGCCCTCCAGGGCCAGTTGGTGTTGCGCCCAGTGACTCCCGGGAATGTTACAAATTACAAGCTGCCCACCGGCACGGAAACCTCGGGAGGGTTGTCCACCGTAGGCATTGGCACGCCGGTGTATCTGGAGGCAGACGTGAACATTGCCCTGACCAACGCCGTCAGCGTGACTTGGCTCCTGACCAATACCCCGCCTGGGTCCGCCGCCACGCTGCAACCCAGTCCGCTGGGAACCAACGTCCCGGTGTACGAACCGGCGGACCGGCTGGTTTCCCAGGTGGCTGCTCGCATGCTCCTCCGGCCGGACCTCGCGGGAAAATATACAGTGATCGCGACGATCTCGACCGCGACCGACTCGACCAACGTGAGCCGGACCATCACGGCCGGCACCTATATGGGCGTTAACACCTGCGCCCTCTGCCATAGCGGCGGCGAAATCGCACAGAACAAAGTGGTGCCTTGGTCCCAAACCGCCCACGCGCACATCTTCTCCCAAGGCATTGATGGCATCCTGGGCCATTACAGCCAGTCCTGTCTTCAGTGTCACACCGCCGGCTATGACACCAACACCAACGCGGTCGATGGCGGGTTTGACGACGTCGCCAAGCAGCTTGGTTGGACTTTCCCCACGGTCTTGACCAACGGCAACTGGGCGAGCATGCAGACCAACTATCCCCAGCTTGCCAGTCTCGCCAACATCCAGTGCGAAAACTGCCACGGGCCTGGCAGCGAACACGCGAAGTTGCTTGGCGCCACGAACGTCGCAGCTTGGCCCAGTATCTCGCGCACCGTCAGTTCGGGCGACTGCAACCAATGCCACGACGCCCCGACCCACCACATCAAGGGGACGGAGTGGTATAACTCCCTGCACGCAACGACCACCCGCGATCCCGCCGGGAACGCCAGTTGCGTGATCTGCCACACCGGCAACGGCTTCCTCAGCCGGGGAGAAGCCACGACGAACACGATTTACAGCGCGATCGGATGCCAGACCTGCCACGAACCGCATGGCCAGACTGTGCCGACTAACAACGTGCATCTGATCCGGACCCTGGCCTCGGTGACCTTTATGGATGGCACCACCGTCACCAACGCCGGCATGGGGACCCTGTGCATGAACTGCCACCACGCCCGGCAAAACGCGGCGGTCTATGCGGCGACTTCCAAGGGCAGCGCCTATTTCGGCCCGCATCATGGACCGCAAGGCGACATGATCGAGGGCGTCAACGGCTTCACCTACGGCCAGACCCTTCCCAGTTCCGCCCACCGCACGGCCGTCGGCGACACCTGCGTCACCTGCCACATGCAGACGGTAGCCGTCGGCGACCCGAGCTTCTTGCAGGCGGGCGGCCACACCTTCAAGGTCGGTTGGAGCAACGCCACCAACTCGGTTGACTTGGTCGCCGCTTGCCAGAACTGCCACGGCCCGCAGGTCACGAGCTTCGACTTCCCGCTGCAGGACTACAATGGCGACGGCGTGATCGAAGGCGTGCAGACCGAGGTCCAGCATCTCATGGACAAGTTGTCCACGCTGTTGCCGCCGGGCGGACAGGTCCAGTCGTCCCTCAGCATCGACAGCACTTGGACGCGGCCCCAATTGGAGGCGGCTTACAACTGGCTGTTCGTGCAGAACGATGGCAGCCACGGCATTCACAACACCGCCTACGCCGTGGGCCTGCTCAAGGCCTCCATTGCCAACCTGACGGGCGTGTCCGCGGCCGGCGGTTTGCCCGATGCCTGGGTGCTCCAATACTTCGGCTCGCTGACCAGCCCGAACGCCGCTCCCAACGCCACCCCGGCGGGCGACGGCGTGCCCAACTGGCTCAAGTACGCCCTGGGCTTGGATCCGATGGTGCCCGGCGTGGCCGTCCCCGGCGGCGTCGTGTGGGCCGACGGCAAAGATGTCGTCAATCCGGCCGGCACCAACGCCATCACCATCTACACGGCTGCCGAGATCGCGTTCAACACGGACGCGGGCAAGACCTACCAACTCCAGGCCATTTCGTCGCTCGGCGGCGGCTGGCAGAACATCGGCAGCCCGATCACCGGCACGGGCAACTCCATGAGCTACGTGACGCCGACGCGGTCCAACGCGCAGCAGTTCTACCGCGTGGTCCTCGGTCCGTAGCCGTTGAGGCTTCATAAGAAGCCCGTCAGATCGTTCCTCGCAAACCCCTCCGCCGCGCGCGGAGGGGTTTTGCTTTCGCGGCCGGCCGCCCGCGCCCCGGGCCAACAACACGATCAACTGTTTCATGCTCGACAACTGGAGAAGTAGAGACTACGCTGGCAGCGTTGAAAACGGGTTCGGGCCCTGGACCCGGCGGATCGCACGCCGCGGCACCAGAGAACGAAGCCCCACCGAAAGGATCCCAAATGAAAACGACACTCCTGGCAATACTGGCCCTCGCGGCGTCGCTCGCGCCGGCCAGACTGCCCGCGCAAGGGACGGTGTTCCTGAACAACTACGATTCAAGAATGGGGATTTACATTTATCCGGATGAGGATCGCCCAGCGCTCCCGGGTACTTATGTCGAAGTCCTCGGCGGGCCAAGCCAAGCGGCGCTGTGGCCCCTCGTCAACTCGGCTGGCGGAAGCCCAATCTTCACCATCACCACTGGGGGAGTGGAGGCGCTCGGTCCAGGCAGCGGAAGCTATTTCGATGCTGGATATGCCGCGGTCCCCGGTGTGCCGTCCGGCGGAACAGGGTTCTTCCAAGTCCGCGCCTGGTATGGTGCGAGCGACTTCTCCGCAGCCCCGCTTCAGGGTTCCACTGCGGTTTGGTCCCAGCGCGTTGGCACGGCCGACGCGGGACCGCCGCCGACGCCTGGCATGGCCGTCTCCCTGAATATCCCCGAAAC
>JAJXTA010000523.1 GCA_021784265.1 bacterium
GTTCCGCCTGCTTTACCTTGCACCGTCTGGTCGCCGCGGCGCACAATGCGGGCGCTATGACACTGACGCCCGACCGCCGCATCATCCTGGTGGCGGCCTTGGTCTATGCCGCCGACCAACTGACCAAGGCCGTGGTCCTCCGCTTCCTGGGCTACGCCGAGCAGCGGGTGGTGGTGGACGGCTTCTTCAAATTCGTGCATTGGGGCAATACCGGGGCGGCCTGGAGCATGTTTCATGGCAACAACGAGTTGTTGGCGCTGGTCTCGGTCTTGGCGCTGCTGGTCCTGGCTGTCAACCGCCGCCACTTCGAGGCCGACCGTCTGCTGGGGCAGCTCGCCCTGGGCCTGATCTTCGGCGGCATCCTGGGCAACCTCACCGACCGGTTGCGGGTGCGGCACGTCGTCGATTTTCTCTACTTCCACCTCTATCAACGGGGCGGCGGCGAAATTGGCTTCCCCGCCTTCAACGTGGCGGATACGGCGATCTGCACGGGGGTGGGGCTCCTGTTTTTACTGTCCTGGCGCAGCCAGCCGCCGACCGCCGAAGCCCAGCCGCGGCCCAGCCCCTGAGGGTGCCGGCGTTGACCCAGGCAACGCGAGGAGCCAGGCATGGCAACGGCGGCGTGGTTTCTGACCGGCCCGACCGGGGTGGGCAAATCCGCCGTCGCCCTCTGCCTGGCCGAGCGGCTGGGGGCGGAGATTATCTCCGTGGACTCGATGCAGGTTTATCGGGGGATGGACGTGGGCACCGCCAAACCCTCCGTCGCGGACCGTCAGCGGGCGCCGCATCACCTGATCGACGTGGTGGCGGTGACCGAGCCGTTCGATGCCGCCCAGTTCGTGCGGCGGGCGGGCCAGGCGGAAGAGGCCATTCGCGCTCGCGGCCGCGCGCCCTTGTTTTGTGGGGGAACGGGCCTTTATTTCCGGGCCTACTTGGCGGGGCTTGGGGCGGCGCCTGGAGGCGACGCGGTGCTGCGGGCGGGGTTGGAGGAACTGCCACTCTCGGCGCTGCTGGCGGAGCTCGAGGCGGGTGATCCCGTCGCGTTTGCCCGGATCGATCGGCAGAACCGGCGGCGGGTCGTTCGTGCCGTCGAAGTGCTGCGGCTCACCGGCAAGCCCTTTTCCGCGCAGCAAGCGGCATGGTCCGCCACGACTCCTGATCCGGCCGCGCCGGCCCCGACCGTGTACGGCCTCACGCGGGCCCCGGCCGAGCTGCGGCCGCGGCTGGAGGCGCGCGTCGAGGAGATGTTCCGGCGGGGGCTGGTCGAGGAGACCCGAGGGCTGCTAGCGCAGGGGTTGGCCGGGAACCGGACGGCGTGCCAAGCCATCGGCTACCGCCAGGTCCTCGAGCACCTCGCCGGGCAACGGTCGTTGGCCCAGACGATCACCCTGGTCAAGCACCGCACCTGGCAGTATGCCAAGCGCCAGATGACCTGGTTCCGCCACCAGATGGCGGTTCAGTGGCTCACCATCCCGCCGGGGGAACCGCCCGAGGCGGTGGCGGACCGGCTGCAGGCGGGTGGTCGTTTAGTTTGACGGCGGCGTGCCGGGTTGGTAAACCACCGGGCATGATGTTGCTGGCTGCACGGCAGGTGGGCAGGTGGCCGCAGCCCGCTCGGCACGGCGTGCGCGCCCGGCCTGGGGGTCGGCCCCCCCGTTGTTGTCTTCCCCCGCCATGAGTGACACCCCGGCTCCCAAGTATCGTCGCATTCTGCTCAAGCTCAGCGGGGAGGCGCTGGGGGGCGAGGCCGGCACCGGCATTTGCCAAGAGGTGCTGGTCGAAATGGCCCACCAGATCCGCGAAGTCCGCGCCTTGGGGGTCGAGGTGGTGATCGTCGTGGGCGGTGGCAACATCTTCCGCGGGTTGCCTGGCTGCCAACGGGGCATCGAGCGGGCCACCGGCGATTACATGGGCATGCTGGCCACCGTGATCAACGCCCTCGCCCTCCAGGATGCCCTCGAGAAAGCCGGTGTCCCCACCCGGGTCCAGAGCGCCATCGCCATGTCCCAGGTGGCCGAGCCCTTCATCCGCCGCCGCGCGGTCCGCCACCTGGAAAAGGGGCGTGTCGTCATCTTCGGGGGCGGGACGGGGAACCCGTATTTCTCGACCGACACGGCGGCGGCCCTGCGCGCTAACGAGATCGGGGCGGAGGTGATCCTCAAAGCCACCAAGGTGGATGGGGTTTACGACTGCGACCCCAAGAAGCATCCCAACGCCCGCCGGTTCGACCGTATCACGTATCAAGAGGCCCTCACCCGCCGCCTCCAGGTGATGGACACCACCGCGTTCTCGCTCTGCATGGACAACGAGATGCCCATTATCGTCTTCAACCTCTTCGCCCCGCACGGCATCCAGCGGGTCGTCTTGGGCGAGACCATCGGCACCGTGGTGACCGGCTGAGCGGCTCCGCCTGCCCGTTAAACTCTAACTCCAACCTAAACCCGCGCTTATGGAAATCGACGACATCTTGCTCGAAGCCGAAGAAAAAATGACCAAGACGGAGGAGGTTGTCCTCCACGAGTTTGCCGGCGTCCGCACGGGCAAAGCCTCCCCCGGCCTGGTGGAAGGGATCACGGTCGAGGTCTATGGCGCCCAGATGCGCATCCGTGAATTGGCCGGGCTGACCACGCCCGAGCCCCGCGTTTTGGTCGTCACCCCGTGGGACCCGGCGAACATCCATCCGATCGAGAAGGCGATCCAGAAAAGCAACCTGGGGTTGAACCCCCAGGTGGACAAGAAATGCCTGCGCATCATCATGCCCGAACTGAGCACGGAACGGCGCCAGGAATTCACCAAGGTCGTGCGCAAGATGACCGAGGACGGCCGGGTCGCCATCCGCCATATCCGGCGCGACGCCATCGAGCTGCTCAAGAAGCGAGCGAAGCAGGGCGGCGTGGCCGAAGACGCGGAGAAACACGCCGAAAAGGAACTTCAGAAGCTGCACGATGAGTACATCGCCAAACTCGACGCGCACCTAACCCACAAGGAAAAAGAGATCATGACCGTTTGACCGGCCGCTGGCGGCCGATCCACTCCGGGCGGGGCGGGCGGCCCGCCCGACGCGTTGGCTCGAGTGGAACGCGCCGACGAGGGGTTCGCGGCCCGCGGGGGCAGCCGTCGGCTGACGGCGGTGAGCGGCTTGGCCTGGTTAGGCAGGGCAGGGGACCGTTATGGCCCGGGCCGCGCCCCGTTCGTGCTCGGACACGGTTTGCCGGGCGGCGCCGCGGAGGCCACGTCGTTGGGAGCGGTCGCCGATTTTGCTTCCCCCGTTCCCTCCTTGTTCCACAATCCCAGCCCGGCATGGCCCAAGACGCCCAACTAACTCCGATGATGGCCCAGTACCGCCGGCTCAAGGGCGAGCTGCCGGCGGGCACGCTGCTCTTGTTCCGCTTGGGGGATTTCTACGAGATGTTTTTCGAGGACGCCCAGCTCGGCGCCCAGTTGCTCCATGTGGCCCTGACCAAGCGCGGCGTCACCCCGATGTGCGGCATCCCGTACCACGCGGCCAACGGCTACATCGCCCGCCTGCTCCGCGCGGGGCACAAAGTCGCCGTCTGCGACCAAATGGAGGACCCGCGGCCCGGGCATCTGGTCAAGCGGGAGGTGACGCAGATCTTGAGTCCCGGG
>JAJXTA010000524.1 GCA_021784265.1 bacterium
GCGAACGCGAACATTCCTGGGAGCGCCGGCATCTCTGCCGGCACTGGTTTGCGCGGGGAAACCGCTCGGCTTCTCCGGCCCGCCCGCCGGCAGAGATGTCGGCGCTCCCAGGCGGAGGTCCCCGCCGCCCGCCGGCAGAGATGCCGGCGCTCCCGGAGCCAGCCACCGAGCATCCGGCTCACCTCATCCACGCTAGCGGCCTGACCCGATGCGGTGGGCTGTTTCACCGCCCGACCGCCGTAGTTACCCGTTGACGGTCCGGGCCGGTGCGTGATCAAATCCGCGCATGCACACATTCCACATTCACGTCAGCCGCCGCCGTTTCTTCAAAGCCGCCGCCGTGGCCGCCGGCGCGGCCGCGTTGCCCGATTGGTTTGTCGAGGAGTCGCGCAGTTACGCCGCCACGCCCAAGCCGCTGTCGCCCAACGACCGGCCGGGTATCGGCCTCATCGGCTGTGGGGGGCAGGGGAGCGGGGACTGCAACTGGGCGCAGAACTTCGGCCAGGTGATCGCGGTGGCCGACGTGGATGAGAAACACCGGGACGCCGCCGCCGCGCGGTTCAAGGCCCCTTACAAGTACAGCGATTTTCGCAAGCTCCTGGAGCGGGATGACATCCATGTGACCATCACCGGCACGCCGGACCACTGGCACACGCTGGTGAACTTGGCGGCGGTCAAAGCGGGCAAGGACATCTACACGGAGAAGCCGCTCACCCTCACCATCGACGAGGGCAAGCACCTGGTCAAAGCCGTGCGCCAAAAGGGAACCATTCTACAGGTGGGCAGCCAGCAGCGCAGCGACGGCCGGTTCCGCTTGGCCTGCGAGCTGGTGCGCAACGGGCGCATCGGCAAGCTGCAGCAGATCATCGTGGGGTTGCCCACCGGGCCGCGCGAGGGCCCGTTCCCGCCAGTCCCCGTGCCGCCCGAGATGGACTGGGACTTCTATCTGGGCCAGACACCCAAGGTGGCGTACAACGGCCACAATTCGCACTGGAACTTCCGCTGGTGGTATCAGTTCTCCGGGGGGCAGATGACCGACTGGGGGGCGCATCATGACGACATCGCCCAATGGGGCAACGGCACCGAGCGCTCCGGCCCCATTGCCGTCGAGGGCAAGTCGTTGGTGGACATGATCCCCGGTGGGTACACGGCCGCCTCGAAGTACCGGGTGGAGTTCAAATACGCCAACGGCGTCACCATGACCGTGGTGGACGAGAGCACGGTGACCGAGCAAAACGTCGTCGGGGAAGGCAAGAGCACGCCCAACGGCATCCAATTCCTGGGGAGCGAGGGCTGGGTCTTCGTCAACCGGGGCGAAATCCGCGCCAGCAAGCAGGAATTGCTGGACACCCCGCTGCCGTCGGACGCGGTCCGGCTATACAAGAGCGACAATCACATGGGCAACTTCTTCGCGTGCGTGCGGTCGCGGCAGCAGCCCATTTGCGATGTCGAGATCGGCCATCGCTCGATCAGTGTCGCGCACCTGGGGGTGATCTCGGTGCGCCTGGGGCGGGCGCTCCGGTGGGACCCGGTGGAGGAGCAGTTCGTGGGCGACGCGGAGGCCAACGGTTGGCTGAAGCGCGAGATGCGCAAGCCGTACGATTACAGCTTCGTTTAGGCCGGCGGCTCAGAACCATGCCAGCCGCTTGCGGTTGGTGTGGTAGAGCAGGCCCAAGACGCGCATCTCGACCGCCAGGAAGTAAAGGGAGAGGAATCCGCGCAGCACGCCGGGCAGAAGCGGGATGGGCGCCAGCCGGGCCAGCCCCGCGCGGGTCATCTGCTCGCCCGCAACCAGCAGGCCGAGGACCCCGCACGCCACCAAGTACTGGCCGGGCACCTTGAGGATCGAGGGAATGACCAGCATGGGGCTAATGCCGGCCAGGCTGTCCGCCATCGCTACGGCGAGCAACGCCATCGGATAATACAGCGCCCCCAGCACCGTGAGCACCGCGCTGAGCCAAAACAAACCGAGGTCCGCCGCCGGGGTGCCGACGCGGCTGACCAGCATCAGCACCGGCCCCGGCGCCAGACAGAGCAACGTCGTGGAGCCGAGCTGGAAGAGCGGCACCGCGAGATCCTGGTGAAAGTCGGTCAGGTCCGGCCACGGCGGCAGTTCCTCATCGCCCTGGGCCGAGCTGACGATGATCTTCTGCATGCAGGCGAAGAGGTAGCCGGCGTAGAAGCCGGCGATGGCCAGCCCCAGCAGGATCGCCCAGCGCAAGAGAAAGCTGAGCAACCCGAAGAACACCATTCCCCCGAGGAGCAGGATCAGGCCGTCGCGGCGGAACGGGTAGGCAAAGGCGCTGGGCAGCCGCTGTGTGAACGTGGCGGGGGCGGTGGTGGGCGCGGCCTTGCTCGGCGGCGGGGCCGCTTCCGGCGGGGCCTCGGCCAGGATGGTTCCCAGGGGCAACCACTCTGGCGCCCCCTCGTGCCAGCCCAGCGCGCTCTCGGGCACCGCTCCCAGGCGCACCATGTCCCGAACTGCCTCCAGCGAAAACGGTCCGGATTGGCGGTCTTCGTGATAAACGAAAAGCTGCATCTCCCGTTGGCCGCTTAGGCCATCCGCTGATCAGAGTAGCGGCCCAGGACCAGCGTGTCCAGCCCGAAAGCCGCTGGGCCGAAAGCCGCCGCCCCGCGCGGGCGGCGTTACCCCTTGCCCGCCGTTGGGTGGGTCGAGTGCCGACCGCTATTTGGGAGGGGCGGGTTTGAGGAGGGTCTTGACCGCCTCCGGCAGCGCGAATTCGCTGTCGGGAATCGGGTCAAAAGTGATCGAGGTGATGGTGATGGTTTGTTCGACCTCGCCCATCTTCTGCGCGATCTTCGTCGGTTGGAGCAGGTCGCCGAACTTCTTGTAGTCCGACAAGCGCGTGGTGACTTCCGCCTGACCCTGGGCGGTCTGTTGCTGTTGTCGCACCCCGACTTGGAGGCCGGTGCTGGCCGAATAGAACTCCGTGGTCTCCCGGCCGGACTTCCAGACCAGCTTGACTTCGTAGCACTCCTGCCCCGCGAACGGCGTCCGCTGCACGGTGTTCATGGACTTGAAGTTCTGTTCCTGGTGGAGCTGGCTGTAGAAATCGGCTTCGTCCCGGGATTGGTCGAGCATTTGGCCCTCCAGCAGGCTGGCGCCGTTAAAGGGATTGAGCAGCCAACCGACCTTGCCGTCGAAGCCGGTGGTGATCTGGCCCACGTTGGCGACCGTCACGCGCACGATCTGGCGGTTGGGCGTGGCGCGCAAGAACTCGAACTCGCCGCTCAATCCTTGGGTAGGCATTACGAAGTGCCCTTTGCCACGCATCGAGGTCAGGCGCAACACCACCTCCCGGCCCCCGATGGCCGCGACGTGGCGGGCTATGACGTCCTTGGCCGACGGGAGGCTGCCCGCGGCGCTGGGGGGCAGCGGGGCGGCCGGCGCGTCCGCGGCGCCTGCCGGGAGAGTCCACAGCGCCAGGACCATCGCGGGGAGCCAAGTGACCCGTCGCCTGCGTAAAGCTTGTTGCGCGCTCATAGATGTGATGACTGGGGGAGCAAATCCCATCCGCGCCAAAAGGAAAGCCAAATATGATTGCCCTGTCCGCGGGCGGGCCGCCTGGTGGGCGCGCTCCCGGCGTCCGTCCTTGCCGACGCCA
>JAJXTA010000525.1 GCA_021784265.1 bacterium
CGATGTTGTCCCGCAAGGCCGTCAACTGCCGGTTGCGCTCCAGCAACTCGGCGGCGGTATCCTTGTCGGCGGCATCGGTAATCAGCTTCCGGACGGCCTCGATCACTCGTTGCAGCGGGAGCGTGACGGTGTCCGGGACCAGGTCCGGCTGGCGCACGCGCAGCTCGCTCCAGCGCCGCCGCGGGGCGGCCTCCCCCGCCTCACTCCCGGCGGGCCGGACCTTGGCCCGGCTGGCCCGGTCCAATTCGTCGCACCGGGTCTCGACGGCCGTGAAGAAGTGGTCTGCGGCCTCAAACGCCTGGGCGACCAACTGCACCGCCGGACCCTGGCGGAGCAGGGCCAACAACCCTTTCTGCGTCCGCGGGTTCCACAGTCGCTGGAGGGCGAAGCGCATCTGGGTGTTCGACACGCTCAGCCCGATATGCCGCGACGCCACCTGCTCGACGGTGTGCGCCTCGTCGAAGATGACGAAATCGTTCTTGAACAGCACCCCCCCCTCCGGCTCGTCTTCGAGCCCGGCCAGATTCATGAAGAACAACGTGTGGTTGAGTACCAGCACGTCCGCCGACAGAATCCGGCTGCGGGCCTCCTGAAAGAAGCAGGGCGGTCCGCCGGCCTTCACGAAGTCGGACTGGCGCCCGCAGAGCTTGGGGGCGCATAACCCGCGCTCCGAGCACACTTGCCCCCACACCTTGGGGTCCGGCTCGTGGGTGAAGTCTGACAGGCTTCCGTCCTCGGTCGCCTGAGCCCACTCGTGGATCCGTTCCAGCTCCGCCCGCTCCGGTGAGGTAAAGAGGCCGTCGGCCTGTTGCCTCGCCTTGCGCAACCGCCGGGTGCAGAGGTAATTCTGCCGGCCTTTGAGCATCGCGAACCGGAAGGGCGCCGGCAGGACCCGCGCCAGCATCGGCAGGTCTTTGTCAGTCAGTTGCTCCTGGAGATTGATGGTGTGCGTCGAGACAATCGCCTTCTTTTTGTTCGCCACCGCGAAGAGGATGGCCGGCACCAGATAGGCCAAGCTCTTGCCGACGCCGGTCCCCGCTTCCACGATCAGGTGTTCCCGCTGGACCAACGCCCGGGCTACCGCCGTCGCCATCTGTTGCTGCTGCGGGCGGTATTCGAAGTTCTTGGCCCGCGCCAACACCCCCTGCGGGGAGAATAAGGTGTTGACCTGCTCGACCAGATCGGGCTCCCCGACGGGCACGTTCTCCAAGGTGCTAATCATCTAAACAAGGGCGACAGGATTACGGGACTGCAGGACCACGGGACGAGGGGACCGCTGGAGCTCAGGCCGGGTCGGCGCCGGCGCCGGTGCGCGCGTGCTTCGCCGAACCACGGGGCCGGGTCATATCACACCCCGGGCCGGCGGCTGACCACCTCGAGGGCGGCGTTGAGTTTCACCATCATGTTGGCCGGCAGAATCCCCCGCCAACTGACGCCCGGATACACCACCGCGTCGCGCCCGAGGATGGCGCCGGGGTTGAGGACGGCGTTGCAACCCACCTCCGCCCGGTCCCCGACCAGCGCCCCGAACTTCCGCAGCCCGGTGTCCAGGGGCTGGCCGTTGACCTCCACGGTCACGTTGCCCAGCGTGAGCTTGACGTTGGAAATCTTCACCCCCGCTCCCAAGTGGGCGCCGGCGCCCAGGATCGAGTCGCCCACGTAATTGAAATGGGGCGCCTGACAGCCATTGAACAGCACCGCCGTCTTCAACTCACAGGCGTTGCCCACCACGCAGTTATCGCCCACCAACACGTTCTCCCGGATGTAGGCGTTGTGGCGAATCTGGCAGTTGGCGCCGATGATCGCCGGCCCTTTGATCATTGCCCCGTCCTCGACCACGGTTCCTGGCCCGATATAGACCCGTTCGCCAATGAACGCCACCCCTTCGCACCGGTTGTGTAAGCCCGGTTTGACCTGCGCCGCCACATACGCCTCCAACCGCTTGAGGGCGTCCCACGCGTACTCGCAGTCCGCGAAAAGGGCGGCGTGCTCGGTTTGGCTCAGGTCAAACAACTCGGCAGGTTTGAACATGCCGCGTAGCCTAACGTGGGTTTCTTACCCGTTGCAAGGCGCGACAACGAATGGCTATTCCGTGGCGGCGTGCCCAGCGGAGCGGTGCGATTCCGGCCGAGCTGGCGCCGCCAGACCGCGCGCCCTGGGGACGCGGTTTAGCTCTCCTCGGCGCCGCTCAGTTCCAAGCTCGTCACCTGAACCAAATCCACGATTTCCGCGGCGCCATTCTCATCCGCAATGCCAAGGGTGCGCCCGCCCGGCATGACCCACAAGAAATCCGGCTGCGGAATGACGAACCGCCTCTGATCCGACAAATCAATCGTAAAGGGCTGGAATGGGGCCCTTGCGCGCGCCTTCCTCACTTGGTCAGCCGTCATGTTCTCCTCATGCCCGAGCCGCGCGAAAAAGTCCAGCCCGGCACCGGGCTCCGGGCGCGGGGCGGAGGCTCCCGGCGCGCGCCCCTCGCCGGCGTCGAAATCGCCTCCCACGGCTGATGGCCGGCGCTTGCCACCGCGGCGCCCGCGTCCGTGTCGGAGCTTTTTCGGTCTGCTGGGCGTACCCCCCCCGGCCTGCGACCAGACCCGCGGTTCATCGGCCAAAAACCAAACGCCGAACCACACCCTGGGCGTGGGAACGCGGCCTCCGGCCCCATTCGCCGCCCCAACGGGGCGTTCCACGACAACCCAGGGCAACGCCCTCGGGAACCATGCCCCATCACCGTCGAAGCCCTGCAAGGGCGAACCCAAGCCAGCCGCTATGACGCGGGTTGGGTAGTGGCGACCGTGTTCCCAAGCCGGGCCAGGAACTCCGCCAAGCGCGCCATTTGGCGGGCGGGGTCGCAGAGCGCCCGTGCCCGCGCGGGACCGGCCCGCCCCAACTGGGCGCGCCGTGGGCCGTCGTGGATCAACCGTTCGAGGGTCGCGGCCAGGGCGCGGCAGTCACCGGGCGGGACCAGGCAGCCGCAGGAGTCATCCACGATCTCCAGCGGCCCGCCCAGCGCGGTGCCCACAACGGGCCGACCCGCCAGCAGCGCCTCCACGAACACAATGCCGAAGGGTTCGGGCCCGGTGTTGGGTTGGCAAAAAATGTCCGCCGCCACCAGCAGCGCCGGGACATCGGCGCGTTGCCCGAGGAAACGCACGCGAGTCGCCAAACCGGCGGTGGCGACCCGCGCCTGGAGCGCGCGCAGATAGCGGTGCTCAGCCGGGCGTTGCGGACCGCCGGCAATCCAGCAGTGCCAGTCCGGCGCCTTCTCGAGCAGGGCGAGGGCCGAGATCAGTGCCGAGTGACCTTTCCAGGCCTCGATTCGGCTGGCCATCAGCAGGACCACCCCCTCCGGCGGTACACCCAGTTGCGCCCGCGTCGCTTCGCGGATGGCCGGAGCGGCCGTGGCGGGCGGCCCCGCCACGGGATAATAGAGCACCGCCCGCGGCGTCTGCGGGTAACGGGCGGACGCACTGGCTGTGAACTCGCTGTTGAAGAGGAGGCCGGCGGGCGGACAACGCGCCGCCCAGCGCTCGAGCCAGGCCCCGGGAACGATCGGGGCGTGCACCCACAGCACCAGTGGCACGCCTCGCCGCTTCGCCACCGGGCCGAAGAGGGCTTGCCCCCAG
>JAJXTA010000526.1 GCA_021784265.1 bacterium
CTGGCCGTAAACACGCCGGTGACGCTCACGCAACAGCCGCAGAGCCTGACCGTCAATCCTGGCACGAAGGTCGCCTTCACCGTCGCGGCCACCGGGACCGCGCCCCTGAGCTACCAGTGGTTCTTCAACGGGCAGGTGATCGACGAGGCGACCGCTACGAATCTGATCCTCACCAAGGTGAGCGCGGCCAGTGCAGGGACCTACACCGTGGTGGTCAGCAACGTGGTGGGGGCCGTGACCAGCGCCGGAGCCACGCTGGCCGTGAATACGCCCATCACGATCACCCAACAGCCTCAGAGTGAATCCACTCCCACGGGGGGCCGCGTCAGCTTCAACGTCGCGGCGACCGGCACCGGGCCGTTGGGTTACCAGTGGTGGTTGAACGGCAGCCCCCTCCCTGGCGCGACGGCAACCAACTTGACGCTGGACCACGCTGCTCCCACCAGCGCCGGGGCTTACGTCGTCGTGGTGAGCAACGTCGTCGGCACGGTGACCAGTGCCACGGCGACGCTCACGGTGGAGGGCCCGGTCGTGATTACCCGGCAGCCCCAGGGGCTGACGGCTAACGCCGGGACCAACGTGACCTTCGCCGTGGCCGCCACGGGCACGGCGCCCTTGAGTTATCAGTGGTTTTTCAACGGCAGCCCAATCGGTGGCGCCACGACGCCGATGCTCACCCTGCTCGGCATCGGCGCCGCCAACGCCGGGACCTACTACGTCATCGTCTGGAACCCGGTGGGTGCGGTGATGAGCGCGCAGGCGACCCTCGCCGTGAATAGCCCGGTCACCATCACCCAGCAGCCGCAGAGCGAAACGGTGGATCCTGGCACGAATGTGATCTTCAGTGTCCTAGCTTCGGGCACGAGCCCGTTCGGCTACCAGTGGTGGTTCAATGGCAGCCCGATCTGGGGGGCGACCGCCTCCCGTTTGCGGCTCGAGGACGTCGGCGCGGCCGATGCCGGCACCTACGCCGTGATCGTCTGGAATGATGCCGGCGCCGTGTTGAGCTCCAACGCCGTGCTTACCGTGCGCGCGCCCGCCGCCCCGCGCCTCAGCCAGCCGCGCTTGGAGGGTCAGACGTTCACCGTGTCGCTCACCACGCAGACCGGGCTCACTTATGTGCTCGAGGCGAGCACGTCCTTCACGGCGCCGGACTGGACCCCAATCGCGGTCATCACGGGGAATGGCGACACGATGACCCTCACCGACACCGCCGCGCTGGCCTCCGCCCGCTACTACCGGATCCGAGTCCAGCAGGGTCAGTGACGCGGGTCCCCTTCGCCGCGGGCGGCGAGGCTTCTCCGGCCCCAAGCCCCCGCCCTCCTCGCCGGCGACCCTTTCCTGACCGCAAGATTTATCACTGGAAAACATGATTGAATGTGCTAAGTCTTCTCCATGAGTCCCGTTGCCTTGCAGCCCTGTCAGAGCGTGGCCGTGTCCCGTGCGCCACGGGGTTCGCGAGTGGCGGCTCCCCTTTCGCCCCCGGCGCTCCATCCGTGGGCCCGGCTCTGCCGGCTGGCCCGCGGGCGGATCGCGTTGCTTGCCACGCTGGTCGTGACCGCTTCGAGTGCCGTCACCGCTGACCCCCTTCCTTTGGTGCCCGACGTCGAGGTGCAGCCCCTGGCGGCGCAGGTGAAACGCTTGCTCGAGGGGCTCGAGGCCCTGGGCGAGCCGCTGCCCGCGGCCGATCAGGAGGCCCTGCGCGCCGCCGCGCGGGCGCCCGTTGGCGAAGACGCGGGCGTGGCGCTGCAACGTGTGCTCGATCCGCATTGCCTGGTGTTCGTCGATATCACCCCGGAATCCCGGGTTAAGGTGGTCGCCGGTCCGGCGCGTCCCGAATTAGTCGAACAAGGCTGGCGGGTGTTCTTGGTCAAGGTCCAGAACGAGGCCGGTGTGACCGCCGAGCTGCGGGCCGCCAGCCCGAACGCCGGGAAGCTGGCCGGGACACCCGCCGAGGAGGTGGCCAACCGCTGGTTGGGCCTGGAGCTGGTCAATCACCAACCCCTGCGGCCGGACCTGAGCGGCTTGCCCCTGGAGTATCGGTTGATCCAGCTCTACAGCCGCGACGCGGGGCGGCGCGAAGCCAAGCTCAGCTTCAACGTCGGCCAAGGCAGCCAGGATATCGGCTTTCGCAACGATACCGATATCCTGTTCACCTGTTTGCCCGCCACCCCCGTTACCTTCCGGGTTGCGGACGACGATGGCCAGCCCACGACCGCCAGCTTCATCCTCCGCGACCCGCGGCAGCGCGTCTATCCGTCGCAAGCCAAGCGCTTGGCGCCCGACTTCGCCTTCCATCCCCAAATCTACCGCGCCGACGGTGAAACCGTGAAGCTGCCCCCGGGCCCGTACCGCGTCGAGTTCACCCGTGGGCCGGAATACCTCGTCCAAGACGAGCGTTTAGCCGTGGGGCGCCAGCCCATGAGCGCCCGCTTCCACCTGCGGCGTTGGATCGATCCCGCCCGTTTGGGCTGGTGGTCGGGTGATCACCACATCCACGCCGCGGGTTGCGCCCACTACGAACAACCCAGCCAGGGTGTGCTCCCCGCGGACATGATGCGGCATTGCATGGGGGAAGACCTCAAGGTCGGCTGCAACCTCACCTGGGGGCCCTGCTTCGACTATCAAAAGCAGTTCTTCACTGGGCACGAGGACAAAGTCTCGCGCTATCCCTACCTCTTGCGCTATGACATCGAAGTCTCCGGCTTCGGCTCGCACGAGTCCGGTCACCTCTGCCTCTTGCGGTTAACCCAGGAAATCTACCCCGGGGGGACTTCCAAGGACCACTGGCCCCGGTTGGGCCTGAGCACGTTGCGCTGGGCCAAACGCCAAGGCGCTGTCGTTGGTCCGGCCCATTCGGGTTGGGGGCTGGAGGTCGCCACCACCAACCTGCCCAACTACGTGGTGCCCCCCTACAACGGGATCGGCGCCAACGAGTACATCGTCGATGTCACCCATCAACTGCCCGGGCCGGATGGTCGGTTGATGCCCGCCGTGGATTTCCTCTCCACCGAGGACACCCCCTACGTCTGGGAGCTGAACATGTGGTACCACACCCTCAACGTCGGGTTCCGCACCCGGATCAGTGGAGAAACCGATTTCCCCTGCATCTACGGCGAGCGCGTCGGGTTGGGCCGCTCCTATGTCAAACTGGACGGCAAACTCAATTACGACGACTGGTGCGAGGGCCTCCGCCAGGGGCGCAACTATGTTAGTGACGGGCGCAGTCATCTGCTGGAGTTCAGCCTTGGCGGGGTGCGGATGGGCGAGGGGGGCAGCGAGCTGCGCCTGGAGCGCGCCGGTTCCGTGCGGGCCCGCGTCCGCGCCGCGGCGTATCTGAACCCGACCCCGGACCCGAGCCTCCGCGGGCGTCCCTACACCGAGAAACCCTATTGGCACTTGGAACGGGCGCGCCTCGGCGACAGCCGCGAGGTCCCCGTCGAGGTCGTCGTCAACGGTTACCCGGTGGCCCACCAGCGTCTCCTGGCCGACGGCCAAATCCGCGACCTCGAGTTCGACGTGCCCCTCCAGCGCAGCAGTTGGGTGGCCGTGCGGATTCTGCCTTCCTCCCACACGAACCCGGTCTTTGTGCTGGTCGGCGGACAGCCCATCCGCGCCTCGCG
>JAJXTA010000527.1 GCA_021784265.1 bacterium
CCGAGCCGCCCGGTGGGCGCGTGCCTTCTGGCCACGCGATCCCCCCGCGGGCCTGAGGGTTTCCGCGCCCCCGCGCCCCGCCGGCTAATCCGCCCGCACTTGGTCTCCGACCTGCGCCTCCCCCACCACCAAGTCCGCCACAACGTTGCTGTTGCGCACTGGTCCGCTCACCGTGACTTCGCCCACCTTTTGGCCCTGGCGATAGACGTTGAGGCGCTGGCCCAGTGCCGGCATGGGGTTTAGTGCGAAATCCAAGACCACGAACCGCAGGTTCACGTTGACCGCCGCCACCCGGCCAGTGGTGGAGTTGGCCGGGGTCACCACCGGGTAGCGCGCCGGCGCGGGCGGCGCGGGCGTAGCGGTGGCCGGCGAGGCCGGGCGCGTGGGCTGAATCGCCGCCCCGTGGGCGGGTGGCGTGGTCGGTTGGGCCGCCCGGGCCGGGACCGGCGCCGGGGCGAACTGCGGCCCCTTGCCCGTCGGACCCTGCTGGGCGCATCCGGCACAAAGCAACACCACCGTGAAGGTTGACATGACCCGTCGCATGGGCCGAGTTAAGCCGCTGGGGCGGAGCGCGTCAACGCCGGCCGTCGGGTGGGGTGGAGGCTGGTTGAGGCTCGGCTTACTCTTGGCCTCCCGAGGCGTGGCCTGGGGCGGGAGTCCTGGCGCGGCTGGCGGGTCAGCCGCAGGCTCGGGTCAGGGCGCTTGAGCGGCGCCGGGCTGGCCGCCGAGCAGCCGCCAGCGCTTCTCCCAGTCTTCCCAGCTCGGGGCCCAGGCGAGGCCCGTCAGATTGGTGCGGGCCAGGGGAAAGAGGCGCGCGGTCGCGCGCCGCTCGCTGGCCGCACCGTCGCGATCGCCCCATAGCACATAGGACTCCAACAAGGTCAGCCGGTTCTCGGGAAAATCGCCCGCCAGTTGGACGGCCCGCTGGAGATGCAGGCGCGCCTTGCGGCGGCTGCCGATGCTCGCCGGCCAGCCGGGGGCGTCCCGGTACAGGAGACCCAGATTCCGATCCGGGCCGGCGTGGTCGAACCGTGGGTCGAGGTCGTGGGCGGTTTTGAAGAGCCGCTCCATTTCATCGACCAGCTTCAGGGCTCCCAGGGTTTTGGTGCGGGCCAACTGGCCCAGATTCATGGCGAGGTAGTACGGGGCCGCGGCCAAGGTGGGTTCGCGCTGGACCAGCGGGCGGCAGGCCGCAATCCCTGCCTGGGCGATGGCGGCGCGCTGGGCCTCGTTGGTCGCATACTCCGCCCAATCGAAACAGGCCCGCCCGAACTCCCACGCGGCCTGGGGTTCGGCGGAGGCTTCGTAGCGCCGTTTGGCGGCGGCGAAGGTTTGGCGGGCGCGGGCGGCGTAATTGGCGGCCGAGGGGGCCGGGGCTGGTTCGGCCACCGGCGCGGGGGAGGTGAACCCCGCCGTCAGCAACCCGGCCGCGGTCGCCATCCAACCGATCCAGCGGTTCAGCGCCCGGCGCCCAGACGTGGCGGCGGCCGGTTCATTACGTGAATTAGCGGTTGCCATTGTTGCGTTTGGGTGTAGATTGGCCGGATGCAGTTTACCTGGAAGCTCAGCCTTTTGGCAACGCTAGCGGCGAGCGCCTTGTGCGTCAGCGGCTGCGGCGGCTTTGGCGCCAGCCAAGCGGTCTCCCCGGCGATGTTCCTCCTCCCCGGGGCCGGCCCGGTGTCGCGGCCGTCGGCGGTGCCGGTCTCCCCGGTGGCTCAAACCACACTCCCACCGGCCCCGATGGCTCTGGCGCGCTGATCCTCGAACTCCTATGCGTTTCCCTTTCCCGGTGACCCCCAGGATGGCGGGTCACATCACCCTCAAGATGGCGGGTCACATCATTAAGCACAAGTTGCTGCGTACCCCCAAATTCGCCCTGGTGCTGCAACTGGAACCGCTGCACACCTGTAATTTGACCTGCACCGGCTGCGGGCGGATCCGCGAATACTCGACCAGCCTCAAGGACATGATGAGCCTGGAGGACTGTTTGGCGGCGGCGCGGGAATGTGAAGCGCCGATGGTCTCGATCTGCGGCGGCGAGCCGCTGATCTATCCCAAGATCGAGGAGTTGGTCCAAGGCCTGCTGGCGCAGGGGCGGATTGTCTATGTCTGCACGAACGGGATGTTCATGCGGAAGAAGATGAAGGAGTACTTGGCCGCCACCTACTCCGCCGCCCAGGAACCGGTCTTGCGTCGGCTGCTCGAGGCCGGTGTCGTGACGGCCAAGGACCTCGAGGTGATCCGCCAAGGCAAGCAGGCCCGCCCGCCGGTCATCCGCCCCTCCAAGTGGATGTACTGGAACGTCCACGTCGATGGCCTGGAATATACCCACGACTTGATCGTCGAACGCGAAGGCGTCTTCCAGGAATGCGTCCAGGCCATCAAGATGGCCAAAATCCTCGGCTTCCAGGTCGCCACCAATACCACGGTGTACAAAGAGACCGACATGGCCGAGATCGAGCAGATGTTCGCCTACTTCTCGAATCTGGACGTGGACGGGCACACCATCTCCCCCGGCTACGACTATGACGCGGCCAAAAAAGACATGATCAAGCGCCTGGGGCGCCAACCGGAGGATTTCTTCCTCACCCGGAAAACGACGCGGGAGAAGTTCGCCCGGATTTTGGACTGGGGCCGCCAGTTTCCGATTTTCGGCACGCCGGTTTATCAGGAGTTCCTGGCGGGCAAGCGGGAGCTGAGCTGCACGGCCTGGGCGATCCCCACCCGCAATGTGCGCGGGTGGAAAGCCCCGTGTTATCTGATGACCGACGGCCACTATCCCAGCTACCGCCAGATGCTGGCGGAGGTGCGCTGGGAGAGCTACGGGGTGGTGGACGGCGTGGCCCGCGACGCGCGGTGCGAGAACTGTCTGGTCCACTGCGGCTACGACCCCAGCGGCGCCCTGGGCACCAACTATCAACGCGGCGATAATTGGAAGAACTTCAAATACAATTTTGCTCCGCGGCCCAAACCGGACCCCGCGGGCCGGCGGGTCAACCCCTTCAACGGCTATTCGGTCGGCAAGGGGCATCTGGCCGAAGCCACGGCCGCCATCAAGTCGCCCCCGTTGACCGGCTGCGCCGGCGGGAGCACGGCGGAGCGGGATGCCCTCTTGGCCAAAGTGACGGCCAAGCGGCAGACATGAACCTGGTCCGCGGGCGTGGCGCGGAAGGCCCCGCCGGGCGCTCGGGCGCCGGGCATGGCCGTTCCGTTCCAACAACGGCCTGCCGACGACCGATCTCCTCGGCTCCATGAAGACCCTCTTTCTTTCTCCACCCTCCTTCGACGGCTTTGACGGGGGTGCCGGGTCGCGCTACCAAGCCAAGCGCGAAGTCACCTCGTTCTGGTACCCCACTTGGCTGGCCCAGCCCGCGGCGTTGGTTGCCGACGCTAAGCTGCTGGATTGTCCGCCCCACGGGATCACGATTGACGAGTGTCTGCGCCAAGCCCGCGACTACGATCATGTCGTGATCCATACCTCGACCCCTTCGTTGCCCAACGACTGCAAGGTGGCCGAAGCCATCAAGGCCCAACGGCCCTCAACCGTCGTCGGCTGCGTCGGCGCCCATCCCCCGGTCCTGCCGGCCGAGACACTAAAAGCCTCCCCAGCGG
>JAJXTA010000528.1 GCA_021784265.1 bacterium
AGGCCGCGCTGATGCCCGCCGTTTTGACCACGCTGCCGCCCGGGGCAAGCTGGCCGTAGAGCACGGCCAACCCGCCGTCCGGGCTGTAGGCCGCGGGCGCGCTGCGGATGCAATCGCTCGCCTCGAACAAGAACACCGGGTCGTAGGGCATCAGCCCGCCGGGTTGGGTCTCGGCCACCGGACCAGGCCGGGTTTCGAAGTAGGCCTTCTTGATGGACTCGCCGCGGTATTTGGCGACGCGCAGCAGCGATTGCCGTTGTTTGCCCCCGGCCTTCTGGTACTGCCAGAAGATGAGCACGGGCAGACTCTTCAGGGTAGCCAACTCGACGCGCAGGCGGCCTTGGCCTTCTTTGAGCCGTTGCTCCAGGGCCGTCCGAATCGCCACCGTGCCCTGCAGCATGGCGCCCGGCGCCACCTGCAGCTCGGCGTCGTCGGCAAACACCGTGAGCAGTGTGTCCAGGTCGCCCACGTTCCACGCCGCGGCCAGCCGCCAGAGCACAATCGCCCGCTCGTCCCCAGGGAACAGGAGCATCGGTTTGGGGGCCAAGTGGCCGGACGCGGTGCGTCCGGCGGGCCCCAGTTTGTCGGCCGGGTCGAGCACCAGGGCCGAGGCGCCAGACAACCGGACACTCCGGGCCAAGGGCGGGCAGGCCGGCGAACGGAGGTCCCACTCGGCGATGTTCTCGCCGAGGGTTTTGCCCGTCACCGTGCGACAGGACAGGTTCAGGATGCGTTCGGCGCGCGGTTGGCCCGCGCCGGCTGCGGCGCCGCTGCCGTGGCCGTTGGCCTCGTCGAACCGCTTCAGCTCTCCGAGAATGGTGTGGATGCCCCCGGCCCGTTGCACGTCCTGCACGTGATAATTCGAGGAAGGCGAGACCTTGCAGATGCAGGGGACCCGGCGGGAAATCGCGTCGATGCGGGCGATGTCGTAGGCGATGCCGGCCTCGCGGGCGATGGCCAGGGTGTGGAGGATGGTGTTCGTGGAGCCGCCCATAGCCACGTCCAGCGCCAGGGCGTTGTCGAACGCCTCCAGCGTCGCGACGTCGCGCGGCTTCAAATCCAGCTCGATCAGCCGCAAGATCTGTCCGGCGGCGCGGCGGTAGAGCGCCTCGCGTTCTTTCGAGACGGCCAGGATCGTGCCGTTGCCGGGCAACGCCATGCCCAGCGCCTCGCACAGGCAGTTCATCGAGTTGGCGGTGAACATCCCGGAACAGGAACCACACGTGGGACAGGCTGATTGCTCCAGCGCCGTCAGGTCGGCCTCGGTGATCTTGCCCGACTGCAGCTCCGCTACCCCTTTGAAGACCGTGATCAGGTCGGACTTCTTGACGGCCGGCTGGAGGTAACTGGCCACGTCGTCGTGGTTGGCCTGTTGTTCGGCGATCCCAGCCGCCATCGGCCCGCCGCTGACGAAGATCGTGGGGATGTTCACGCGCATCGCGGCCATCAGCATCCCCGGCACGATCTTGTCGCAGTTGGGGATGCAGACCAGGCCGTCAAAACAATGGGCGCGCACCATGGTCTCGACGCAGTCGGCGATCAACTCGCGCGACGGCAGGGAGTACTTCATCCCCGAATGGCCCATCGCGATCCCATCATCCACCCCAATCGTGTTGAAGACAAACGGCACGCCCCCGGCCTCGCGCACCAGCCGTTTGACCAATTGCCCGACCTCGTTGAGGTGGGCATGGCCCGGGATGATGTCGGTGTAGCTGTTGCAGATGCCGATGAAGGGCCGGCCGAAATCGGCTTCCGTCTCAATGTTGCCGGTGGCCCGCAGCAGGCTCCGATGCGGAGCGCGTTCGAAACCCTTCTTAATGATGTCAGAGCGCATAAAATCCAATCTGGTTCGGTTGGTTCGTCACAACCCTCCCCTCTGTAAGCCGCCGGGGACGAATTGTCACGTCTTTGCGGGGGGGCTTGGACACCAGGGCACGCCCGCCCCGCCCGGACAAAGCGGCCGGTCGTACGACCGGTCAAATTGTCCACGGCACGAGGCGCGGCCGGGGCCGCGAGGCAAGCGTCCGGTGCGCTTCCGTGGCCGCCGGAGAGAGAGCGACCGAGATCGCCGCAGGGGGCGGGCCCAGCCGGCCCACCCGCTCAGGTGAAGATGATCTGCGCTCCCGCCGACAGCTCGTAGAACTCGCCCACCGTGAGGACCCTGTCCACCTGAGGACAAAAATCCTCCGGGGTCAGGTGGAACATGTCCACCGTCGCCTTGCAGGCGTAGATCTTGCCGCCGGCATCGTGGAACATCTCCACGAACTCCGGGATGGGGGGGATGTCGAGTTTGGCCATTTCTTTGTTCATCATCCGCGTGGCGAAGGCGGCCATGCCCGGGAGGGCGCCCAGCAGGGTGGGCAGAGGGAAGCCTTTGGCGTCAGGCACACGCATGGCCGGGTTGCCGACCGTGGCGATCTTTATCGTCCCCATGTAACGCTTTAGGATCCCGTAAAGCCCGAAGAAAGTGAAGAAGAGGTTGGCCTCGATGCCCTCCATCCGCGCCCCGTTGCCCATGATGAGCCCCGGGTAAATGCCGTCCAGCGAGCCGCGGGAGAGGATGATGGAGACCTTCTTGATCCGATCCGGTTGTTCCGACATAACGTCCTCCCGCGGTTAAACGCAACTGGCCGGCTTGGGGTAACCGCTGATCTTGGCCGCCTTCTTGATGGGACCATCGGGGAACAGGGCGTAGAGGTCCTTCGTGGCGATGTTGCCGACCTTGTTCATGCGCCGCATGCCCGGCACGACCCCGCGCTCCCGGAAATCGCGGTCGATGAACTCGAGCACCTTCCAATGCGCCTCGGTGAGGGTGAGCCCCAGCTCGGCGGCCAGGGCGACGGCAACGTCCCGGTTCCATTGGGCGTGCTGGGTGAGGTAACCTTCGGCATCGACCTCGAGGGTGAACCCGTTGAGTTGTTTCAGTGGCATAATTCGATGGGGGGTTGAGGGTTGAACGAACAGCGCAAGTTACACCGCTTCCGGACTGAGCAGCTCGGCGGGGATTTGCTTGCCGGCACGGCTCATGCGATGGCCAATGCCGGGCAGCGGCAGGCCGCGGAGCAGCACGTTCCAGTAAAGCCAGCGAAAGGCCAGCTTGCCCAGGTGGTTGACCCGGGTCTCCTTCAGCAGGGAGAACGGCCCCAGCCCGGACACCGGATAGGTGCCTTGCACCGGCTGCAAGTCGTAGTTGAAGTCCAACAAGAAGGCCTTGCCATAGCCCGACTCGATGAAGCAATTGGCGTGGCCATCGAACTCCGCCTCCAGCGGCTCGCCCCGCATGGCGTGCGGGACATTCCGCCGCAGGGCCTCCGCCTCGAAGTGCGCCACCGAACCGGCTTTGGAGGCCGGCACGTCGGTGGCGTCCCCAATGACGAACACATTCGGATGATGGCGGGATTGCAGGGTTCGCGGGTGGGTGGGGACGAAGTTCAGCTCGTCGCCCATGCCGGACCGTTCGATCACCCCATCGCCCATGTTCGTCGGCACGGTGACCAGGAGGTCGTAGGGGACTTCCTTATCGTCCCAGGAGACGATCTTGTGCTGGTCGGAGTCCACCCGGGCGATGTTGAAGTCGGTCACCACCTCGATGCGTTTCTCCCCCAG
>JAJXTA010000529.1 GCA_021784265.1 bacterium
CGCTCGGCGCGTGTCCGCCAGCGGGCATCGATCTGCGGAATCAGTTCCCGGATCAGGACGCTCTCGGGCCGCACCGAGCCGTCGGCGTAATCGGTGTCGAAGCTGTGCCGGCCGGCGTAAGCCCAAACGCAGATGAAGGGCGGGAGCCGCCCGGCTCGAACCGCCTCGTCGAGCCGAGCCAGGCTGGCCAGGTGGGTACTCTCCGTGTCGCCCAAGCCGGGCAGGAAATAGACCACCGGGTAGCGAAGCGTGTTGGTGCTGAGCCCGCGCCCGGCACCCTCCCCGTAGTAGTCCGGAGGAAGGTAGATGTTGTAACCGACGGGCCGGCGCATCAGGTTGCTCCAGAACAGATGGTGTTCGACGCCGGGAGCTTGCTCACGCAGGGAGGGCGGGTTGACCCACGGACCGTCATGGTCGGGGGCGCTGGCGGCGGCAAAGTGCTCGACGGCAAACTCCAGCCCGTCGGAGCCGAGCCACGCGGCTAACCGCGGCAGGTCATGGCGCACTCGCGGCACCTCATCGTATTGATGGAGCAGAAACAGTTCATCGAGGGTGTTGTGGAGGGCGTTGTTGTCGGCGAGCAACGGGTCGTCCAACCCGACGAGCAACTTGATGCCCAAACGGCCGCGCAGCGTGTTCGCCTGGGCACGCGCCAGGGTGGAGGGACGGTTGGCGTCGAAGCGCCGCGGGTCACCCGCAAACACCCGGCGCATGATCCGCTGGTTGACCGGATCCTCGAGCATCTCGTCGGCGGTCCGGTAACCGCCGGCGAAGGCCACCACGCTGCTGAAGAGCTCTGGGTACTTGAGCGCCAGCTTCATGGCGCCGAACCCACCCATGCTCATGCCTTGGACAGCCCGCCCCCCCCGATCGGGGATGGTCCGCCAGGTGGCATCGATGTGGGGGATGAGCTCCTTGATCAGAGTGGTTTCCGCCAACCATTGGCCGTCGGCGGAGTCGGAGTAGAAGCTCATCCCGCCGCCACTGGCGTACACCACGAGGAGCGGGGGAATGATTTGGGCCCGAATCGCCTGCTCGACGTAACGCGGCGGGAACTGGTCCGTGCTTTCAGAACAACCGCGGCCGTGAAGCCAGTAGATCACCGGGTAGCGCTGAGTGGACGCGGCCGCACCGTAGCCCGGCGGCAGGTAGAGGTTGTAGCCGACGTCGGTGTGCATCGCCGCGCTCCAGTAGGTGTGATGCGTGAGCAATGGCTGCGGATGGTCGGGCGGGTTGTTCCACCTCATAAAGGGCCGGGCTTGGCCGGTACCAGGCGGCGGTTCGCCCGGCGCTGCCGCCCCGCCGACCGGGGTGGCGGCTGGTGCGGCGAGCCCCAGCCCGCCCGCCACCAATAGCCCAGCCACGAGCCAGGCCGGGCGGCGGGACCTTCCGCTTCGCTGTCGGATGTAGCAACAAGACATAGACGTGTTCGGGCCACCGTAGGAGGCGGGGTCCTGGTGGGCAACGATTATGCGCGGAATAATCGCCTTGCCGGGCGGTACCCCGCAGCCCATGCTGCCTGCCTCAGCCGATGAACACGTCCATCTCCATTGATCGGCGCCGGTTCTTGCGCTCCGGGCTCCTGGGGTCCGCCGCGCTGGCCGGCACCCTTCTCACCCCCGAAACCGACGCCGCGGTCACCAAGCCCGCGCGCGATCCCTGGGACGGCCTGAAGGTCGGCATCACGACCTACACCCTGCGCAATTTCACCCTCGACCAGGCGATCACCATGACCAAGGCCGCCGGGGTCAAATACATCTCCCTCAAGGATGTGCATTTGCCGCTCAACAGCACCCCGGCCCAACGGCGGGAAGCGGCCCAGAAGATCGCCGCCGCCGGCTTGGTCCTCATGGGCGGGGGCGTGATCTACATGAACAACCAGGAGCCGGAGGTCAGAAACGCCTTCGAGTATGCCAAAGAGACCGGCATGCCCACCATCATCTGCAGCCCCGAGCCCGAGGCGCTGGACTTGGTCGAGCGGTTGGCCGTCCAATACAACCTCCGCATCGCCATCCATAACCACGGCCCCGGCGACAAGCGCTACCCCTCCCCCTTGGATGTGCTGCGCCTGGTCAAAGACCGAAACCCGCTCATGGGCCTCTGTCTGGACGTCGGCCACACGGTTCGCTTGGGCGAAGACCCAATCGCCGCCATCCACCGTTGCGCCGACCGGCTCTATGATTTCCACATGAAAGACGAGAAAGCCGCCACCGCGCGGACCAGCCCCGTCCCCGTCGGGCGCGGGGTTATCGACATCGTTGGGGTGCTGAAGGCCTTGGCCGAGAAGCGCTACGCTTATGATGTCGCCCTCGAATACGAGGCGCATCCCGAGGACCCGATGCCCGGGATGATCGAGTCCTACGCCTACATGCGCGGGGTGTTGGCCACGTTCGGATGAGTGCCGCGGTCCCCAGGGCGGGGAGGGGGGCCTGCTAAGCGATTCACCACCGCGAGCAAAGCGACTAAGCAGAAACCGATGCCCCGGCGGGCCGACGATACGACGCAACCTGTTCACCATCAACTTAATGCGTCACAATCAGCCATTTGGCATGCAACTCGCTTCACCTACGCTGGACGGGTGCCCGCCACGCCGGGTGCCGCAATACCAAAACCGCAGTCCCCAATCCCAGATGCCTCCCGATGAAAAAGCGAATCCTCCTCGTCGATGATGACTTAGCCGTGCGCGAGTCCCTCGCGCGTGTGTTGGAAACCGAGGGTTTCGAGGTCGTCATGGCCGCCGACGGCCGCGACGCCCTGGCCCAGTTCACCAACCACCGACCCGACCTCGTGCTGCTGGACCTGAACATGCCCCACAAGGACGGCTGGGCCGCCCTCGAGGACATGAGCCAGTTCGATCCCTGGCTGCCGGTGATCGTCATCACGGCTCGACCCCACCAGTATCAGCGGGCCATCGGCGCGGGCTGCGACGCCTTGATGGAGAAACCGTTGGACCTGGCCCTGCTCCTGGACAAGATGCGGGAGTTGCTGGCCGAGAGCCCCCGGGAACGGGTGGCGCGGCTGACGAGCCCCGAGTTTGTCACCACCCGGCTGCCGAGCGCGGTGCAGAGTTAGCGGGTCCGGCGCTCGGCGCCGGTAGCGGTGGTTGGCGGCGCGCCTTGCCTACCCCAAGCAAACAAACATCGGGCCCAGAACTTGGTCTCCGAGTGCGGATCAGTGGAGAGCTTAAAGGTCCGAGTCTGATGAGGCTTGAGATCGTTTCGCTCCCACAACTGTTGCGCCCGGCTCTTCGAAATTCCGGCGTGCTTACTCCTCGAGCGGCAGCACCAACGACCGCGTCGCTGAGGTGGCCGAGTCCCTTCTGTCAAAACGCGAATCAGTTGTTCCGGGGTGAGGCTGACCGGGGGGCCTTGGCGCGGTGCGTCTAGTGGGGCAACGTGGTCAACCACCGCCGGCGTTGCCCGAGGCGGCTGACCGCCGGCAAGGATGCCGGCGCTCCCAGCGCGCCGCAATGGCTGGCCGGGCCTGGCGCCACCGAGGCTCGGGCTGGGAGCGCCGGCATCCTTGCCGGCCTCCGCCTTGAGCCTTTCACCATGTCAGCGGTTACCTGGTCGCTACCGCGCCAGCCGTGGCCCCCGAGTGGCATC
>JAJXTA010000530.1 GCA_021784265.1 bacterium
GGTTCGACTGCGGCCCCTCCGTGCCCGAGCGCTGGCACCACCGCGGCGTGATCCTCCTCAACGGATTCTTCGCCCAGTTCGAACGGGACTTCGAGACCCACGGCTGTGTCGCCCTCTGCCTCCGTCGCCGCCCCGACAGCACCACCAGTTGGGAGGCGCTCCGCACCCGCTTCGCCGGCAAGACCAACCCGTTTGAAGCCCCGGCCGGGACGGTGCGCGGTGATGCCGCCCGGGGCGTGCTGCCGGTCGAGCGGGTCTCCGTGCTCGCCAATGTGATCCACCTCAGCGCCAACGAAGCCGAGGGCCGGCGGGAGGTCGAGGGGGTGTGGTGGAACCCCGAGCTGCTGCCGCAGGTCTTCGGCGAGGTCTCCCCCCGCCGCTCCCGCGGGCCCTAAGGCTCGGCCGCCTCAAGCCGGCTTGGCCGCCGGCAGCCGGAGCGGCATCTGGCGGACGCGGACGCCGGTCGCCTGGAACAGGGCATTCCCAATGGCTGGGGCGATCCCAATGATCGGCGTTTCCCCCGCGCCTACGGAAGGCAAATCGACGCGGTCCAGCAGGTGGATCTCCATCGTGGGCACTTCCTTGAAGCGCGGCAGGTTGTACTTGTCCCAGGTGGCATTGAGCATCTTGCCGCCGGCAAATTCCATCTGTTCGTGCAGGGCCCCGCCCAACCCCATGAGCAGGCAACCCTCGACCTGGGCCCGCAAGTTGTCGGGATTGACAATCGCACCGGGCTCAAACGCCGCGCAGACATGGTGCACGCGGACCTCGCCGCGGTCAGTGTCGATGCCGATTTCGACACACGTGGCGACGTAGGAACCCTTCTCCGTACCGCAGGCTAAGCCGAAGCCGCGTTCGGGGCTGTGCTGTTGCTTGCGCTCCGGCCAGTTGAAGCGGCGGGCGGCTTCCTCCAGCACGGCGCGCAACCGGGGATTCTCCAAGTGCGCCAAGCGGAACTCGAGCGGATCCGCGCCCGCCGCCGCCGCCAGCTCATCCATGAACGACTCGCGGGCAAAGGTGTTGGCGGTCGCCGCCAGACCGCGATAGGAGCCCTGGCGCAACGGGGCCTGCGCGTCCAGAAACTGACTTCGGGCATGTGGAATGCGGTAAGGCGTTTCGATGGCCGACGGACCCGAGTTGATGTTCACGTGGTGCCAGACCTGCAGGGCGCCGTGAGCGTCCAGCCCCGCCTCCAGCTCGATCACCCCAGCGGGACGAAAATAGGCCCAGGTGAATTCCTCCTCCCGGGTCCACTTCAAGGAGACGGGCCGAGCGAAGGCTTGCGCCAGGCGCGCCGCCTCCACCGCCACCTCCCCGGAGTGTTTACCCCCAAACCCACCCCCGGTATCCGGGACGATCACCCGCACCTGAGCCTCCTGGAGGTGGAAGGTGCGCGCCAGCTCGCCGCGGAACCCGAACGGATTCTGCGTCCCGGCCCAGACGGTGAGCTTGCCGTCTTGCCACTCCGCCACGGCAGCCCGGGTCTCCATCGGGCAATGCTGGATGTAGGCCACGTGGTAGGTCTGGCGCAGGACCTTGGCCGCTTGGGCCAGTTGATCGGCGAACGGATTCGGGGCCTGGCCACCCTCGCGCGCGTGTTCCTTGAGATAAGTAAAAATCTCCTGACTCGACGGGTGGGGAGCGGTCTCCCATTTGGCCGTGGCAGCCACGGCGCGGAGGGCCTCGGCGGCCTGAAAACTGGTCGGCGCCGCCACCCCAACGAACTGCCCGTCCTGAACCACCAAGACCTCTTTCATCGCCTTGGCGGGGGCGAGATCGATGCTCAGGAGCCTGGCCCCGTAGGCAACCGGGCGCAGGACTTTGCCATAAAGCATCCGCGCTCGCCGGATGTCCGACGAAAAGAGATGGCTCCCCTTGACCAGATCGCGGGCGTCGGGCCGCGCGAGTGAGGTGCCCATCACCTTCCAGGCCTTGGTAGCCGTCAGGCTGACTCCAGGCGGGACGCTTTGCGCCAGGGCCTGCAGGGCCTCCGGATCCTCGGCCAGCGCGGCGTAGGTGAGCGTTTCGTTGTGTCCGGCATGGACGATCGTGCCATCGCGGACCTCCACCGCGTCCGGTGCGGTACTCCAGCGACGACAGGCTAGTTGAACCAGCAACATGCGGGCGGCGGCGGCGCCTTGGCGCACGGCGGGCAGTGTGGCCGGGGTCGTCCGGCTGCCGGCCGTGATCCCATCGTCGGGCACCAACGCGGTGTCGGCCATGACCAGCCGGATCCGCTCCGGCGCGACCCGCAGCTCTTCCGCCGCCGCCTGGGTAATCTCGGCGCGGGCCCCCTGCCCCACCTCCACCTTGCCGGTCAGGACGGTGATGGTGCCGTCTTTGCCCAGATGAATGCGCGCGGCCACCGGCCGGCTTCGTCCCCCGCCCCGCCCGCCCAAGCGCTGCGCCACGGCTGCCGGCGGAGCCGCGGCCACCATGATCCCCGCGCCCAGCATCTGCACGAAGCGGCGGCGCGGGAGGCTGAACTTGTACGCCACCGTTTCGATCGGCTCGACGTACTCGAGGGTCTCGCTCGCGGTAACGCTCTCCGTGGCTTTCATCGGGCCTCCCGGGTGGATGAATTCATGCTGGCCGCCGCGCGCCGGACAGCCTTGAGGATCCGCGGGTAGGTGCCGCAGCGGCAGAGGTTCCCGTCGAGCATCTTCACGATCTCGAACGTCGAAGGGTTCGGATACTCTTTCAAGAGCGCGACAGTGGCCACCACCATGCCTGGGGTACAGTAGGCGCATTGGAAAGCGCCCTCGGCCAAAAACGCCGCCTGGACTGGATGCAGCCCGTCCCCGGGCGCGAGGCCCTCGATGGTGGTGACGCTCTTGTGGTCGGCTTCGGCGACGGGGGTCATGCAGGAGAACACCCGTTTGCCGTCCACGAGGACGGAACAGGCCCCGCACATCCCTTCACCGCAGCCGTACTTGGTGCCGGTGAGCTGCAGGTCCTCCCGCAAGACCTCCAGCAAGGGGCGACGCGGGTCGGCCATCACATTGACCGCCCGGCCGTTGACCGTGAGTGCGTAGTGGTTGTCCATGAGGTTCTCCCTTCAGCAAGAGTGTTACCGCGTCATACTGGTTCACGCTTTGTCCCGACCAGACTGAGGCGCGGGGCGAGGATGTCAACCGCGGTTTTCTGGCGGCTCCGGTCGCCCGTTACCCCAACAACTGGTGGGTGGCCGGATGCGGCAAGTTGTGGCAGAGTGGGCCTGCACAACCGTGTTGGCACGCAATGGCATAGCGGGCAACCGCCAGTCGTGGTTCCCACCCTCGCTCCCTTGGGGCGTCGTGGCGGCCGTCCTGATGCTGAGCGCCCTCCCCCGGGCCGGTGCCTCCCCTCCGCTCCTCACCGTGCAACCGGCGGGCAATCAAGGGTTCGACGTCTTGGCCAACGGGGTCCTGGTGGCGCCGATCCGCTTGGCGGCCAACGGTGCGATCCTGGCGGACCAGGTCGAGACCATCGGTGGGGGGCTCCGTCTGTCCGGCCTGCACGCCCGGGACCCGTTGGCGGTAAGTTTCGCCACGAACGACTTCGTGAGCATCACCCTACCCGTCCCGATCCCTGGAGGGACCAACTCGGCAAAGCGTCTTGTAG
>JAJXTA010000006.1 GCA_021784265.1 bacterium
GGCTCAGGGCGCGGGACAGGTCGGTCTCGCGGGCGGACGCGGCTTTGGGCTTGAACCGACCCGCGGCCCGGGTACACTCCCACCATGCCGATTTACGAGTTTCATTGTTCCGCCTGCGAACGCGACAGCGAGCTCTTGGTGCGCTCCGCGAAGTGGAAGGGGGCTAAATGCCCTCATTGCGGCTCGACCAAGCTGCTGAAGAAGCTCTCGGTGTTCGCCTCCAGTGTCGGGGGAAGCGCCGAGACGCCGACCTGCTCGGGCAACCCCGGTTCGTGCGGGATGTGCGGCACCGGACGGCCGCATTCGCATTAGGGCGCTCCGCCGGGGCGTGCCGCGGGGGAACGAGGACGGTCAGCGGTCCCGGAATGGTTGCGGGCAGACAGTGGCGACATCGACATGCTCGAGGCTCGAGACTACCCAATCGGGGTTGCAGGCGCGCAACTCGGCCAAGCTGGCGCCGCCGGTCGCGACCGCCAGCGTGCGGGCTCCAATCGCCCGCCCGCATTGGACATCGAAGGGGGTGTCGCCCACCACGAGAATCTCCTCCCCGGCGACCTCGCGCGCCAGGAGGCGGCAGCCGCGTTGCCGGGCGATGCCCGCCAGCCGGTTGCGGTCCTCGTGGTCGTCGCCGAAGGCCCCGGTCTCGAAGAGCTCCCAGAGGCCGAAGTGCCGCAGCTTGATCTCGGCGCCCAGGCGGATGTTGCCCGTGAGCAGGCCGAACCCAGGCGGGTGCGGCAGGGCGCGCAAGGCGCGAAGGAACGAGTTGACGCCGGGACATCGGGCTCCGACCGCCAGGGGCAAGTGATGGTCGAGCAGAAAGACATAGCGGTCAAAGAAGCGCTGGAAGTTCTCTGGAACCGGCGCGACCTGGTGGTGATCAAAGAGCTCGCGGACCAGCGAGGTGTCGGTGCGGCCGGCGAACTTGAGCTGGCGGGTCGCGTGCGGCAGGTCGAATTCAGTGGCCGCGGCCCGCTCAAAGGCCCGCACGCCCGCGCCCCCGGTGCGGATGAGCGTGCCGTCGATGTCGAAGAAGACCAGCTTGATCACGGTCGCAAGGTAGCAGAACCGGGCCGGAAGCCAAGGGGGTAAGCGCCCACCGCGGCAACGCGGCGGCGCCGCCTGCGGCCGAAACCGCCCGTGGACGCAGGAGAGAAACGTGAGGCTTGACGTGAAGGGCGCCAGCAAACCATCGCAGAGTGCCGTGAGGAGTGGGCGGCCAACGGCGTCCGGGGCCGAGCGCCTGGCTCGCCGCCCGAACGTCGGGCTCTGGCTGCTGGTGGCGCTCTGGCTGGCGCGGCCGAGCCTGGCGACGCCGCCGCCGGGTTGCCGCCCGCCGGAGTTGGCGATCTCGCGGGAGCATCCACTCATCTTGCTCTATGGGCCTGGGACCGGCGAGCGGACGGTCCGCTGTTGGGCGCATTTGCCGCCGGACCTCAAGCCCTACTGCGTGGTGACGATGGACCCGCCGGCCCTCGACCTGGAGGCCCGGCTCACGGGCTGGCGCGCGATGCTCCGCGTCGTGCAGGCCGCCGGCATCCCCATCGCGCTCCAGGTCTGTGGGGACGAGGCGGAGTGGACCACGCCGCTCCCGCTGATCGAGACGTTGCTCCGCGAGTTTCCGTGCATCAAGATCGTCCAGGCCGTCGAGCTGCGGTGTGCTTACTACAGCCGGTTTGCCGGTGACGCCGACCTGGATACTCCGGCCAACCTGCGCTACCTGGCCGAGTTGCTCAAGTTGTGCGGGCGTTACGGCAAACATCTGTCGCTCCAAATCCAGGCCGACATGGTGCATCTGGGGAGCGATAAGCTGGCGGGACCGCTCCGCGCGACGTTCCGCCGCTACCGGGACTACTTTCTGCCGCAAAACGAGTGCATCGGGCCGCAGTATTACTGTGCCCAGACGGCGACATGGGGGCTCTGGCTAGCCGGCTACTGCGAGCATTGGGGGATGGAACCCCAATGGTGGTGGTGGACGCAGGGGGAGTCCTATTTCCTCCGGCCCGGGCTCTTCGGCGTCGAGGCCGAGGTGCCCACCGACGAGGACGATTATGCGCGCCTCTACCGGGCGTTCATTATCGAAGGGGCCTTGATGGGGGCCACGGTTTATTCGATCGAACCGCCGCAGGATATCTGGCAGGGGGACGGGACGGACCCGCGCCATTTCGACCAAGTGATCTACCCCACGCTGCGGCAGATCATCGACCAAGGCTTGATCGCCAGCCGGGCCGACGTGTTGCAGCAAGCCAAGGTGGCCTATCAGATGAAGGAGTGCGCCACGCTCCACCAATACGATGCGATGCTCCAGGACCTGGACTTCGAAGTGGCCCACGGCTGGCTGGCCCGGGCCGCCTACGGGGTGTTGCTGCCCCACCTGATGAAGGAGATGATTCCCGACACGGGCGGCCGTTACTACTTCATCCCCTTGCTGCCGGTGGGAACCCCGGGCGACGTCGCCCGCCGCTTTCGGAAAGTGATGCGGCCGGGGGAAGCCACCTCGGTGGGCGGCTATCGCGCCCTGTTGAACCGTTACTACCCGCCCACCGCGAACAGCGGTGCCGACGACGCCAATGACCGGGCCTGCGTGCTGCGGTGCGGGCGGGCGATCGCCGTAATGCAGTCGCGGGAGAACCTCTACGAGCGGCAGCCGTTCGCGGTGGAGGTGCCGCGTTGGGTCACGGACTTGGCGGCGGAGCGGCGGCCGACGGGGCTCCATCTGACTTGGGCGCGGGACCCGGCGGCGAAGGATTACCGGGTCTGGCGGCGGCGCCCGGGCGCGAAGGCCTATCCGGAATGGGAGCTGCTCCAGGATCACGTCCTCGAGCCGGCCTGCGACTTGGCCGGCGTGGAGCAGGGCGCGTTCGGCGTCACCGCCCACACGCCGGCCCGGCGCCGGCTGGCGGGGACGGTGAACTTCGGTGACTACCTCCTCTTCACGACCACGGAGAGCCCCATCGTGGAAGCGGTGGTGGTGAGCCCGGCTGGGGTGAGCCGGGCGCCGGTCCAGTGGTCGGACCCGGCGCTGCCGGCGCGGCAGGAGGTTTGGCGGATCCTCACCGGCGTCCCGGCGGGGCGCCGGGCGGAGGCGGAGGCGGTGCTGGCGCGCTTCGCCGGGTTGATCCGGGCCTTCGAGGCCCAGGACCTGGACCAGCTCATGGCGTTCTACGATCCGGCCTATCGCGATAGCAACGGCTACACCACCGAGTACGTCCGCCGGGCCTGGCGTTGGTGGTATCAGCGCACGGTGATCCCATACGCGGCGGCACAGGTCCGAAGCTGGGACTTCTCCCGCGCCGCGGCAGGCCTGGTCTCCCTCACCGCGTGGGACCGGTTCGGCGGCACCATGGTCTGGGATGAGCCCTTTGGTTATCACGGACGGGTTCGCATCCCGCGGCATCCGGGCGAACGGGTGACGTGGACCTGGCGCCGCGCCGCTGACGGCCAATGGCGAGTCGTGAGCACCGCACCGGCGTTGCCCAACTTCGGGGAGATGTTGTGGAACAGCCGCGGGCACGATGTGAGCCATACCATGGAGGAGTTCCGGGACCCGCCCCTGACCCGACCCGGGCGGTAAGCGACGCGCCAGAGCGAGCTGGCGGGGCCCCGCCGCCGCGCCCGGTCTCAGGGCGAGCGCACCGAACTGCGGCGTGCGGTGGGACGCGGTGTTCGGGGTTGCGGGGACGAACACGACAGGCGCCGGGGTCGAGTGAAAAGTGTGTTTGCTAATCAAGAGTGCAGAGCGCATACTGCTGTCTAAGTATGAATCACCCAGAACAAACCGCCCTGTTACCCGGCTCACCGCCGCCGGGGGGAGTTTCACGCCGGCGGTTTCTCCGGCGCTCCTCGCTCACCGTGGCGGGGGCGATGGCCAGCCTGCCCTTCGTCACGCCGAGTCACGCCGCCCCCGACGACCCGATCCGCATCGGGCTGATCGGCTGCGGTGGGCGGGGCACGGGAGCGGTGCTCAACGCCCTGGGCGCGGCCACGAGGGTGAACTATCCCCAAGCCGGGTACCACACCGAGGACTTGGCCCAAGCGGGGCCGGTCCAGAATCGGAACATTCAGGTCGTCGCGTTGGCGGATGTCTTTCCGGACCGGGTGGCGCATTGTCGGGAGCAACTGCGGCCGTTGGGCCTGGAGCTCCCGGACGAGCGGTGTTTCACCGGGTTCGAGGCCTACCAGAAACTCCTGGCGGTGCCGGAGCTCAACTACGTGATTCTGGCGACCCCGCCTCATTTTCGTCCCCGGCACCTCATGGCCGCCATCGAAGCGGGCAAACATGTGTTCATGGAGAAGCCGGCGGCGGTGGATGGGCCGGGAGTGCGCTTGGTGCTGGCGGCGGGGGAGCTGGCCCAGCAGAAGGGCTTGGGGATCGTGGCCGGGACCCAGCGGCGGCATCAGCGCGGCTATCAGGAGACGATTCGCCGGGTGCAAGATGGCGCCATCGGCGAGGTGCTGGCGTGTCGGGCCTATTGGAACGGCGGCGTGATCTGGGTCATCGAGCGCCAAGCCGGGTGGAGCGACATGGAATGGCAACTGCGGAACTGGAACTACTTCACCTGGCTGGGGGGCGACCACATCGTCGAGCAGCACGTGCACAACCTCGACGTGATCAACTGGGTCTTGGGCGCCCATCCCCTCAAGGCCTATGGGATGGGCGGGCGGCAGGCCCGGCCGAACCAGACCTATGGGCACATCTACGACCATTTCGCCGTCGAATTCGAGTACCCCAAAGGGGTGCGGCTCGCCAGTCAATGCCGTCAGATGAACGGCTGTGAGGGACGGGTCGAGGAAGGGGTGACGGGGACCAAGGGGGTGAGCAATTGCGCGAGCTGGTTGCGCCCGCAAGGGGGGGCGGCGTGGCGGTTTCGGGAGCCGGAGGGTAACCCGTATGAGCGGGAGCACCAGGACCTCATCGCCAGCATCCGCGCCGGCAAACCGCTCAATGAGGCCCAGGCGGTCGCCGAAAGCACGCTGGCCGGCATCATGGGCCGCGAGTCGGCGTACAGCGGCCAGAGCGTTGACTGGGAGCAGGCGCTCAATTCCCAACACCGCTGGGGGCCAGACCGCTACGAGATGGGGAGCCTCCCCTTCCCTGAGGTGGCCGTGCCCGGGCAGTACAAGTTCAGTTGACCACCTCCGCACGGCTGGGTGGGGCCGCGGCGGTGGGCTTTTTGGCGGGAGCGACGGGGCCGGGCTCCGCCGCGGGCACCGCCGAGGTCTTGCGTTGTCCCCGCCCCCGCCGCTAGCCTGCCTGACCCCGCGTGGCGGGGAACCTAGAATTATGATCGCTTTAGTCACCGGCGGCGCGGGGTTCATCGGTTCACACTTGGCTGAGGCCTTGTGTCGCCGGGGAGCGCGGGTGCGGGTGTTGGATAACCTGAGCCAGGGCCGCGTGGAGAATCTGGCCTGGCGGCGGTCGGGCGATGCGGTGGAGCTGATCGAGGCTGACCTCAACGACGAACCACGGCTCCGCCAGGCCGTCCAGGGTTGCGAGTGGGTGTTTCACGAGGCGGCGGCGGTGTCGGTGCCCTGGTCGGTCGCCGAACCGTTCCAAAGCAATGCGGTCAACCTGGACGGGACGCTGCGTTGCCTGGTCGCCGCCCAGGCAGCCGGGGTGAAGCGCTTTCTCTTCGCCTCTTCGTCGGCCATTTATGGCGACAGCGACGTGCCGGCCAAACACGAAGGCCTGCCGCCCAATCCGCTTTCCCCGTACGGCTTGCAGAAGTACGCCGGCGAGCAATACCTGCGGCTGTTCCACCAGCTCTATGGCCTGGCCACGGTCAGCCTCCGCTATTTCAACGTCTTCGGGCCCCGCCAGGCCTTCAACTCGCCTTATTCCGGCGTCATCGCTCGGTTCTGCACCACGCTGCTCGCCGGGGAACGGCCCACGATCTTTGGCGACGGCGGCCAGTCGCGCGACTTTATCTACGTCGAGAACGTCGTGGCGGCCAATCTCCTGGCGGCGGAAGCCCCGGCGGCGCGCGCCGCCGGGCGCGTGTTCAACGTGGGCGGCGGCCAGAGCATCACGTTGCTCGAGTTGGCCGCCGAGTTGCGGCGTCTCACCCGGCCGGAGTTGACGCCGTGCTTCGCCCCCGCCCGGGCGGGCGACGTGCGCGCCTCGCTGGCGGAGATCACCGCCGCCCGGCAGGCCCTGGGCTACGACGTCCGCGTTCCCTGGCAGGCCGGACTGGAGCGGACGCTGGCGTTTTATCGGGGGTCGGCCACGGGAGGCTTGCCGCGGGGCGGGCCCGCGGGTTAGGCTGGCGGGTCCTGAGCGTGGCGCCCGGGGCGGTGGGCGACGGCGTTACAACGTGCCTTATCGATATTATTATGAGAACCGAAAACTTGGGTTCCGCGCGAACTTTCCTTGCGGGGGCGGCGGCGGTGCGGTATGTACCCCCCTCGTTCTGAGCACAAGCTCAGCTAATTGAGTGAATTGGGCTTATTTTTGGACATTTGTTGTGTGGCTTTTGTTAATAAACGGTCAGGCGCCCCGGCGCCGCCGAGCGGCCCGGGGCGCGGCGCGAGGGTAAGCCCGCGCCCCCGGCTCTTGCGCCATGTCTGACCTCTTTCCGAAGTGGACCAACCGCCTCCCGCTCTACGCGGCGGTGAGCGGCGTGCTCGCCGTGACCTCCGTGACGGCGGCGGTCTGGTATTATTTCACCCCCAAGTACGCCCGGGTGGGCTACCAGCCGCTGCAGCCGGTGACCTTCTCCCACGCCACCCACGCCGACCAGTTGGGGATCGACTGCCGCTACTGTCACAACGGGGTCGAAAAGTCGTGGTTTTCCAACGTGCCCGCCAGCACGGTGTGCATGAACTGCCATGTGCAGGTGCTCAAGGATGACCCCCGCCTGGCCCTGGTGCGGGAGAGCGCCCAGTCGGGGCGCCCGATCCCCTGGGTGCAGGTGCATAAGCTGCCCGATTATGTCTTCTTCAACCATTCAGTGCACGTGAACCGGGGGATCAGTTGCGTCGCCTGCCACGGCCAGGTGAATCATGAGGATGAAATCCGGCATCTCCAGCCGCTGAGCATGACGTTCTGTCTGGATTGCCACCGGCAGCCCGCGGCCAATCTGCGCCCGCCCAACCAAGTCTATAACTTGGACTGGCAGCCCGCCAGCCCGGAGAAGCAACTGGCCGATGGGACGCGGTTCATGAAGGAGTGGAAGGTGGAGTCCCTGGAGAATTGCACCACGTGTCACCGATGAAAGACCTTGCCCCCCCCACGGCCGCGCCGACCACGGGGCGGCAGTATTGGCGCAGCCTGGACGAGCTGGCGGACACGCCGGAGTTCCGCGCCTGGATGGAGCGGGAGTTCCCCGCCGGGGCCAGCGAGTTCACCGACCCGCTCTCGCGCCGCTACTTCGTGAAGATCATGTCCGCCTCGTTTCTGCTGGCGGGGGTGGGGCTGACGGGGTGCCGGCGGCCGGTGGAGACGATCCTGCCCTTCTCGAAGCTCCCGCAGGGCTATCTGTACGGGGTGCCGCAGTATTATGCCACGGCGATGCCCGCGCCGGGCGGGGCGCTCCCGCTGGTGGTCCGGGCCAACGACGGGCGCCCGACCAAGATCGAGGGAAATCCGGAGCATCCCCTGAACCGCCCCGGGGCAGGGCAGAGCCAGGTCTTCAAGCAGGGGGCGACCGACGTCTTCGCCCAAGCAGCGATCCTGGGGTTATATGACCCCGACCGGGCGCAACGATTCACCTTCAAAGGGGAGAATGTCGCCCGGGAGAAGGCGCTGGATTTCCTGACACAGACCGCGCGCCAAGCGGCGGCCAACCAAGGGCGCGGGCTTTGCTTTCTGGTGGAGGCGAGCGATGCCCCGTCGCGCGCCCGCTTGCAGAAGGTCATCAGCGACAAGTACCCGCAGGCGCGGTGGTTCGGGTTCAACCCGGTGGAGTTCGACGTGCCTCGCCAGGCGGCCACGCTGGCGTTTGGCCAGCCGGTCAGGCCCTTCGTCCAGTTGGAGCGGGCCCGGCGCATCGTTGCCCTGGACTGTGATTTCCTCGGGCTGGAGGCCGATGCCTTCCGCCAGATCCGCGGCTTTGCGCGGGGGCGGCGGCTGGAGCGGCCGACCGACGACATGAGCCGGCTCTACGTGGTGGAGGGGGTGTTCAGCCTCACCGGGATGAATGCCGACCACCGGCTGGCGGTGCCGGCGGGGGCGATCTTCCCCGTGGCGTGTCGCTTGGCGGCGGAGGTCATCGAACAGAGCCACGCCCAGGACCAGGACAGCCGGGCCGGGGAGTTCCGCCAAGCCCTGCTCAAGGCCAGCGCGGGGTTGAAGGTGGACGCGGGGTGGGTGCGGGAATGCGTGAAGGACCTGTTGGCCCATCGCGGGGAGGTGGTCGTGCTGGCGGGACATCGGCAGCCGGTCGAAGTCCATTTGCTGGCCCAGGCCATCAATTTCCATCTCGGGGCGGTGGGGAGCACCGTGCTGCTCGCACCCGCGTCCGATCCCGGGTTGGGCTCCTTGAGCGCACTGGCGCGCGCGTTGAACGCCGGCGAGGTCGAGACCTTGGCCATCTTGGGCGGCAACCCGGCCTACAGCGCCCCGGCCGACCTGAACTGGCCGCAGGCCCAACGCAAAGCCCGCACCGTGCTGCGCCTGGGCGACTACGAGGACGAGACCTTTGCCCTGACGGACTGGCACTTGCCCGCCGCCCATTTCCTGGAGTCGTGGGGGGATGCGCGGAGCAGCGACGGCACCCTGGTCCCGGTGCAGCCGTTGATCGAGCCGCTGTTTGGGGGCGTGACGGAGCTGGAAGTGCTGGCGCGCCTGGGGGGTGTCGCCGACCCGAGCCCCTACGCGGTCGTGCGCGAGACCTTCCGCCAATTGGCGCCCGCGGGCGTGTTCGAGGAGAACTGGAAGAAGTTCCTGCACGACGGCTACTGGGAAGGGAGCGCCGCGGCGCCGGTCACCGCCGAGTATGACTGGGCCAGCGCCGCCCCGGCCATCCTGGCGGGGCGGGTGCTCCCGCCGCCGACGGCCCAGCAGCTCGAGGTGGTCTTTCAGCGGGATTACCGGCTGGACGACGGGCGGTACAATAACAATGGGTGGTTACAGGAGCTGCCTGACCCGATTACCAAGCTGACGTGGGATAACGTGATTTTGCTCAGCGAGCGCACGGCCGCCGAGCTGGGCGTGGTTGTGGTCGATCATGCCATGAACAACCTGCGGGTGCCGGTGGTGCGCCTGGAGGCAGGGGGGCGGGCGATTGAGGGGCCGGCCTGGATCCAGCCTGGTCTGGCGGACTATCAACTGGTGGTCACGCTGGGTTATGGCCGGACGGCCACGGGTCGCGTTGGGGTGGGGACCGGCTACAACGGTTATCCGCTCCGCACCAGCACCGAGCCGAACCTGGCCACCGGCGCCAAGCTGAGCCTCACCGGGCGGGACTACTCCCTGGCCTGTGCCCAGGACCACTGGGGAATGGAGGGGCGGCCGATCGTCCGCGAGGCCAACCTCGAGACCTATCGGCGGGAACCGGAGTTTGTCGAGGCGGTGACCTACCAGGAGCCACCGGTGGTCAAGCCGCTTTACCCCAATCCGTTGGACGTGCCCAACGCCCAAGGCGTGACCCCCAAGCAAGCGGCGATGAATTGGTGGGGGCTGGTGGTGGACCTCAACTCCTGCGTCGGTTGCTCGGCCTGCGTGATTGCCTGCCAGAGCGAAAACAACATTCCGATCGTCGGCAAGGACCAAGTCCGGCGCCACCGCGAGATGCACTGGATCCGGATTGACCGCTATTACACGGGCCCCGTGGCGGACCCCCAGGCGGTGGTCCAACCGATGATGTGCCAGCATTGCGAGTCGGCCCCGTGCGAGAATGTCTGTCCGGTCAACGCCACCGTGCATGATGCCGAGGGGCTGAACCAGATGGTGTATAACCGCTGCGTTGGGACACGGTATTGCTCCAACAACTGCCCCTATAAGGTCCGGCGCTTTAATTTCTTCGATTACAACCGCCGGCCGCTCAACGGCCTGTATAAGAGCCCGCTGACCAGCTTCACCAACGGGGAGTGGGAGTTGAAACGCTGGTTCTTCAATCCCGACCGCGGCAGCCGCAAGGAGGATGAGTGGGACCTCCTCAAGCTGGCCAAGAACCCGGACGTGACCGTGCGGATGCGCGGGGTGATGGAGAAGTGTAGCATGTGCGTGCAGCGGATCGAGCAGGCCAAGATCGCGCGCAAGGTGCGGGCCGGGGCCTCGGGGGAGGTCGAGGTGCCCGATGGCGTGATCCAGACGGCCTGCCAGCAGGCGTGCCCGGCGGAGGCCATTGTCTTTGGCAACCTGAAGGATCCGACCACCCAGGTCTCTCGGGCACACGCCCAGACGCGCAACTACGCGGTGTTGAGTTCCTTCCTGACTAAGCCGCGAGTCACCTATCTGGCCCGTGTGCGCAATCCCAACCCGGCGATGCCCGATTATCATACGCAACCGTTGAGCACGACTGAATTCCTGAGCCATGGCAACCAGCTCCGCCCGCTGGGGGCCGCCGGCGGCGAGGCCGGGCGGGAACAGAAAGGAGCACCCTAATGGCCGAGGCCATTGATCATCTGCGGATCGTCCCGCCGCCGCGGGAGCTGGAGCGGGTGCCGCTGGTGGCCAACCAGCGCGGCTTGGGCTGGTTGTCCGATGCCATCGCCGGGATTGCCGAGCGCAAGACCCCTACTTGGTGGTGGGTTGCCTTTGGGATCAGCGTGGTGCTGATGAGCGTGTGTTTTTCCTTGATCCTCTACCTCATGTCCACCGGCGTGGGGGTGTGGGGCTTGGGTCATCCGGTGATGTGGGGCTGGGCGATTGTCAACTTCGTTTGGTGGATCGGCATCGGCCACGCGGGGACGCTGATCTCCGCCATCCTGTTCCTGTTGCGCCAGCGGTGGCGGACGGCGGTGAACCGGGCGGCCGAGGCGATGACCATCTTCGCGGTCATGTGCGCGGGCATCTACCCTGTCATTCACATTGGGCGCATTTGGTATGGCTGGTGGCTGCTGCCGTTCCCTAACTCGAACAGCATTTGGCCCCAGTTCCGCTCGCCGTTGATGTGGGACGTGTTCGCGGTTTCGACCTACTTCACGGTCTCGGTGTTGTTCTGGTATATGGGCTTGATCCCGGACTTAGCGGTGATGCGGGACCGTTCCAAGAGCCGCCTGCGCCAAGCGCTCTACGGTTTCTTCGCCTTGGGCTGGACCGGGTCCAACCGGCATTGGAGCAACTACGAGCGGGCGTACCTAATCCTGGCCGGCTTGTCCACGCCGCTGGTGCTCTCGGTGCACAGTATCGTGTCCTTGGACTTCGCCGTTTCGCAGTTGCCGGGCTGGCACACGACGATCTTCCCGCCGTATTTCGTGGCGGGGGCGGTGTTCTCCGGCTTCGGGATGGTGCTGACGCTGTTGATTCCGATCCGGAAGATCTGCAAGTTGGAGGAAGTGATCACCATGAAGCACATCGAGGTGATGTGCAAGGTGACGCTGGCGACGGGCTCGATTGTCGGTTACGCCTACACCATGGAGGTCTTTATCGCCTGGTACAGCGGCAACGCCTTCGAGCGCTTTGCCTTCTGGAACCGGGCGTTCGGCCCCTACTGGTGGGCGTATTGGACGATGCTCTCGTGCAACGTTTTCATCCCGCAACTGTTCTGGTTCCGCAAGGTGCGCCGCAATCTCTACGCCGTGTTTATCATTTCCATTTGCGTCAACATCGGGATGTGGTTCGAGCGCTTCGTCATCATTGTCACTTCGTTGAACCGGGAGTTCCTCCCCTCGAACTGGAATTATTACATCCCGACGTGGGTGGATATTTGCACCTTCATCGGGACCTTCGGCCTGTTCTTCACCTTCTTCCTGCTCTTCATGCGCTTCGTGCCCATCGTGGCGATTGCCGAGGTCAAAGGGGTCACGCCCCAGGCCGATCCGCATCATCCGCTCGGGGGGGCCAAACTGGGAGGAGGCCATTGATGAGGCACCCAGGCACCCACGGGAAAGGAGGCCACTGATGACGGCGACGCCCACGCGCTACGGCTTGGTGGCCGAGTTCGAGACGCCGGCGGCGACGATGCATGCGGCCGCCCGGCTGCGGGACGAGGGGTTTCAGCACTGGGACGTGTTCACCCCCTATCCGGTGCACGGGATGGACAAGGCCATGGGCCTCAAGAGCTCGAAGGTGGGCTGGTTTTCCTTCTTGGGCGGGGTCACCGGCTACACCACCGGCATGTTGATGATCTGGTTCATGAACAAGCTCGACTATCCGATCCCGGTGGGGGGCAAGCCGCTCTTTAGTCCGTTCTCGGCCTTCCCGCCCTCCTACGAGCTGACCATTCTGTTCGGCTCGTTCGGGGCGTTGCTCGGAATGCTGTTTTTGAATCGGCTGCCCCGCTTGCATCACCCGCTGTTGAAGCATCGGCGGTTTGCCTTGGCGAGCCACGACCGCTTCTTTATCGTGGTCGAGACCAGTGATCCGCGGTATCGGGAAGGGGAGACGCGCACCCTGCTGGAGTCGTTGGGCAGCACGCAGGTCGAACCCGTCGAGGAGTGATCATGCGTTACATCTTCGCTGTCTTTGCCCTCCTGGTGGTCCTGGTGGTGAGCGTGGCCGGGTTCCGGGGCCAGATGTCGCGCCGGCCTCCGATCGAGTTGTTCCCTGACATGGTGCGGCAGCCACGGGTGCGCCCGGAGAGTTACGCCGAGTTCTTCACCAACGGTTTCGGCTCGCGGTTGCCGGTGGCGGGCACCATCGCCCGCGATGCCGCCTACCAGGACCTTCCCCTCAACACCGGGCGTGTCCCGGGCACCACCAACTTCGTGGAGTTGAGCCCGGTGCCGATGACGGCCGAGTTGCTCGCCCGTGGGCGGGACCGGTTTCAGATCAGTTGTCTGCCCTGTCACGGGGCGTTGGCCGACGGCAAGGGCATTACCACCAAATACGGCATGACGGTCATTGCCAACCTGCACGATGCGCGCATCGTGCAGATGGGCGATGGGGAGATCTTCAACACCATCACCTACGGCAAGAACCTGATGCAGGGTTACGGCGCGAACATTGCCATCCGCGATCGCTGGGCCATCATCGCCTATGTGCGGGCACTGCAACTGAGCCAATTGGGGGCGCGCGACGACGTGCCGCCCGCTCAGCGCGCCGCGTTGCGTTAACTGCCTATGTCTGCTTCTGCTCCGACTCCTGCCGCCGGCCCGTTGGACTTGGCCCGGTGGCGCAATCTCCCGCTGGGTCTGATGGCCGTGGGCGGCCTGGGCTGCTTGGTCACGCTGCTGGTGAACAGCCGGCAGTTTGGCTTTTCGTGGCTGCTGGGGTTCATGTTCTATCTCAGCCTGGCGCTGGGCGCGTTGTTCCTGGTCTTGATGCACCACCTGTTCGATGCGAGCTGGTCGGTGGCCATCCGCCGGCTCTGCGAGCATCTGGCGGCGTTGTGCTTCCCGTGGTTGGCGTTGCTCTTTGTGCCCATCGCCCTGTTGGCGCCTCGCATCTACCCCTGGATGCGGGAAACCGGGACGACGGACCATTTCTTGTCCGCGAAAGCGCCCCTGTTCACCCGCCCGATGTTCTACGTGGTGGCGGTGTTCTGTTTCTGGATCTGGGGGCTGTTCACGCACCGCTTGCGCCGCTGGTCGCTCCAACAGGACGCCGATGGGGCGGCGCGCTGCACCCAAATGATGCGGCGTTATTCGGGCGGCGGGGTAGTCCTCTATCCGATCGTGCTCACCCTGGCGGCGATCATGTGGGTCAAGGCCCTCCAGCATCAGTGGTTCTCGACGATGTATGGGGTGTATTACTTCGCCGAGAGTGTCTGGGTGACGGTGGCGACCGTCTATTTCATCGCCCTGCTGCTCAAGTCCGCCGGCAAGCTCGACGCCCTGCTGCAAGAGACCCAATTCTACATGCTGGGTTCGTTGCTGTTGGCGTTCACGGTCTTCTACGCCTACATTCATTTCGCCCAGTACTTCATCATCTGGAACGCCAATTTGCCGGAGGAAACGTATTGGTACGTCCTGCGGGAGCGGGGCAGTTGGTGGTACGTGGGGATGATCATCATCTTCGGCCATTTCTTCCTCCCCTTCCTGGCGCTGCTCCGGATTGACGTGAAGCTGAAGTTTGCCTGCATGCTGCCGCTCTGTCTGTGGGCGTGGTTGATGCATTACTTCGACATGGCGTTCAACATCATGCCGGTGTTGCACCCGAACAACTTCAGCTTCACCGGGATGTGGGCGGACCTCTCCTGCCTGGCCCTGATGGGGGGTGTGTTGCTGCGGGCGTTTGTGCGCGACTGCGGGCGTTATCCCCTCTACCCGCTGAAGGACCCGCGGCTGGGCGAGTGCCTGGGCGTTTACCACGCCCCCGCGGTCGCGTCCACCCCGGCCAGTGCGGCCCCGCCGCTCGGCACGGCGGGAGCCAAACCGAAAACCGCCTCCTGATGAAACTGCCCTCTTGTTGTGCGGACAAGGCCAGCCTCGGCGCTTGGATCGTCGGGATCGCCGGCCTGTTCTTGATCCTGGTCGTGTTAGCCGGTTTGGTGCGCCAACGCACCGCCCCTCCCGCCATCGACGAGGCGCGCAAGGAACTGCGGCGGCGCAATCTGGTCGAAATGCGCGCCGCCAACCAAGCCGCTCTGGAAACCTACGCCCTTTTGGACCCGACCAAAGGAATTGTCCGCCTGCCCATCGAGCGGGCGATGCAACTGACGCTGGAGCTCTGGCGGGACCCGGCTGCCGGGCGCTCGAATCTGCTGAGCCGGCTGGCCACGGCGACGGCCAAACCGCCGGAGAAGCCCAATCCCTACGAGTGATCGGTGCGCGGTCCGTCGCTGCTGTTGACTGCCGACTCGCCCATGAGTTCCTCGCCATCTTCAGTTTCCCCCACACCTGGGGCATCCCCAGCTCCGCCCGCGCCGCCGCGGGCGAGCGTGGCGGAGATTGACCGGTCCTGTCGCGGGCCGGTGTTGCTGCTCGCCGTGACCGGGGCTTGGTGGCTGGTGGTGGCCTCCGGGCTGGCGGAGTTGGCGTCCATCAAACTCCACGCCCCCGGCATGCTGGCGAACTGCGCGTGGTTGACCTACGGCCGGGTGCACCCCGCGGCGTGGAATGCCTTTGCCTACGGGTTTGCCACGCCGGTGGGGTTGGGCGTTGCCGCGTGGTTGATGTGCCGCTTGGCGGGCGCCTGTCTCCTGGGCGGGCGCACCATCGCCTTGGCCACCCTTTTGTGGAATGCGGGGCTGTTGTTGGGGGTGTTGGGCATTCTCGGCGGGGATAGCACGGGTCTGCCGACCCTCGAGCTGCCCACCTATGCCTCGCCGTCATTGTTTTTGGCCTACCTTGGCATCGCCGTGTGGGTGGTCCTGGCCTTCCATCAGCGGCGGCAGGCCGCGGTCTATGTGTCCGAGTGGTACCTGTTGGGCGGCCTGTTCAGTTTCCCCTGGCTTTACTCGGCTGCCAACCTGCTGGCGGTGTTTTATCCGTTGCGAGGCGTGCTGCAGGCGGCCACCCAGGCCTGGTACGCCCACGGCCTGCTGACCCTCTGGTTCACTTCCCTGAGCTTGGCGGTCATCTTCTACCTCGGTCCCAAGCTGACCGGCGTCCCCGTCCCGAGCCGGAGCTTGGCGACGTTCGGATTTTGGACCCTGGCACTCTTTGGGAGCCTGGGGGGGCTGACCCGGTATAGCGGCGGGCCGTTCCCGGTCTGGATGACGAGTCTGAGTGTGGTGGCGGAGGTCCTGACGGTGGTTCCGGTGGTGGCGGTGGGGCTCAACTTAGTGGGGGTCTGGCGGGGGCAAGCGGCCACAGTCAAGGCCAGTCCGCCCCTGTGGTTCGCCACCGCCGCGCTGGTGGCGTTTCTGGTCGCGGGGGTGCTGGGAGCGCTCAACGCCCTGCCGAGCATCAGCCGCGTGACTCACTTTACGCTAGTCACTCCGGCCCTCGACCTCCTCAATCTGCAAGGGATGGTAGCGCTGGCCCTGCTCGGGGCGCTT